>JASFRY010000145.1:0-8837 GCA_050114675.1 Gemmatimonadota bacterium
CTGCCACTGGGGCCGCAGAACGCCCACGATGTCCTCGTTCACGGTGAGGATGGCCGTGCCGATGAAGAGCGCCGTGAAGCCCCACATGATGAGGGCGTGGGTCACGCCGATGCCCGCGTTGCGCTTCCCCACCGTGGTGTTGGAGAACGAGCGCCCCAATCCCGAGGCGATCCGCCTCACCAGGTGCCCGAAGCGGGCGTCGGGACGCCCACGCCGGTACTTGCGGATCTTCAGCCACGCGCCCCACAGGAACGTCGCCGTCGCCAGCGCGACGAGGACGTAGAAGGCGATCTTCGCCCCGAGGGTGAAGTCCAGGAAGACTTCGCGTGTGACCTCATGCTGCATGGTGCGCGTCTCGACGAGGATGGGGTGTCAGGATCAGGCGGACTCGATCTGCTCCGTCAGCTCGGGCACGACATCGAAGAGATCCTCGGTGATGCCGTAGTGGGCGACGCCGAAGATGGGGGCCTTGGCATCGGAGTTGATGGCCACGATGACCTCGGCGTCGCGCATGCCCTCCAGGTGCTCGGGGGCGCCGCTGATGCCCACCGCCACGTAGAGCTTGGGCTTGACCTTGTGGCCCGACTTTCCGACCTGGCGGGCCTTGGGCAGCCATCCGGCGTCCACCACGGGACGGGAGCACGCGACCGCACCTCCCAGGGCCTCGGCCAGCTCCTCCACGATCTCGATGTCGTCCTCGTCGCCGATGCCCCGCCCCACGGCCACCAGGATGTCTTCCCTGGTGATGTCCACGTCGGCCGCCTCGGGCTGGACCAGCCGCTTGAACCGTACGCGCCCGTCGGGCGCCGGCGCGTCCACCGTCTCCACCGGGGGCGAGCCGTCGCCCCGCCCCGCGTCCGCGAGGAAGGCGCCGGCGATGGCGGTCACCAGAGCGGTCCCGCCTTCCAGGGCCACTTCGGCGTTGAGCTTGCCGCCGTACACCTGGCTGGTGGCCACCACCGCGCCGCCGTCCATCCGCACGTCGGTGGCGTAGGCGGCCAGGGGCAGGTCGAGACGGCCGGTCAGCCCTCCGGCGACGTCCATCCCCACCGCGCTGTTCGACATGAGGAGCGCCACGGGTGAGCGCTCCTGGAGGACGGCGGCCAGCGCCGCCACGTACCCCGTGGGGGTGAAGTGCGCCACCGACTCCCCCTGCACGTGCAGCACACGGTCGGCTCCACCCAGCTCGGCGATGACCCCGGCCACGTCCTGACCCAGAACCACCGCCACCGCGGCGCCTCCCGTGCCGGCGGCCAGCTCCTTCGCCTTTCCGATCAGCTCCTGCGCCCCTTCGTCGGCGTGACCGTCCTGGTGCTCGACGAGGGCGAAAACATCCTGACTCATGAGTCGTCTCCAGTTCTCGTTGGCGGGACGCGTCAGCCGACCAGGCCGCGCTCTTTCAGGATCGCCACCAGCTTGCCGGCCACCTCGCCGGCCTTGCCGGTGAGCATCTCGGCGTGCCCGGTGGCCTCGGGCGCGTACAGCCGCCGCACCTTGGCCTTCGAGGCCTGGCCGGCGGGAGCGTCGACCGCCTCGAGCGTGGCGGTCTGCATGGCCTGGCGCACCTTGCTCACGGGGGCATACCGGGGCACGGCACGCGCCGCCTGCACGCCCAGGACCGCCGGAAACGAGACCTCGAACTCCGCCGTGAGGCCGCCCGCGTACTCCTGGACCACCGTCACACCGCCGTCGGCGGGCGCGATGTGGGTCACCACGCTCAGGTGGGGAATGTCCATGTACGTCGCGATGAGAGGCGCGGCCCAACCGTCGACGTCGTCGATGGCCTGGACACCGGTGAGGATCAGGTCGTAGGACCCGCCAGCCAGCACCTGGGCCAAGGCCCGGGCCGCCGCGTGGCCGTCGGGCACGTCGTCCTCGAAGTCGCCCACCTTCACCGCCGCGTCGGCGCCCTTGGCCACCGCCGTGTACAGCACGTCGTCGGCGTCCTCGGTGCCCAGGGCGAAGGCGGTGACCGTGCCGCCGGTAAGCTCCTTGAGCTGGAGCGCCTCCTCCAGGGCATGGTCGTCGAACTCGTTGAGGACGTAGGCCAGGTACTCCCGGTCCAACTCGGCGCCGTTGTCCGCGATCTCCAGGTCCTCGGCCAGGTCCGGGACCTGCTCCATGACGACTGCGATCTTCATTGCGTTCAGCTCTCCGTGGCAGGATGCATGGCCTTGTCCAGCAGCTCGATGATGTCCGACACGTCGAGCTGCCCCTCGTTTCCGGTGCTCTTCACCGCGTCTTCGAAGCGGGAGGGCTCGTAGGGGCAGCACACGGCCAGGGTGGCGGCCCCCGTTCCCGCCGCCTCGCGCACGCGCCGCTCGCTCAGCCGCTCGGTGACGTGCTGATCCACGACGGAGTCGATCCACATGCCCCCGCCCCCGCCTCCACAGCAGTAGCCGTTCTTCTTGTAGTGGGGCATCTCGATGAGCTCCACGCCCGGGATGGCCTCCAGGAGCCTCCGGGGCGCGTCGAACTCGCCGTTGTGGCGGCCCAGGTAGCACGGGTCGTGGAAGGTGACCTTCATGTCCACGCTCCTCTTGAAGTCCATCTTCTCGATGAGGGGCGCCAGGAACTGGGTGTAGTGGAGCACATCGTAGGTGCCGCCCAGGTCCGGGTAGTGGTTCTTGAAGGCGTTGTAGGCGTGGGGGTCCATGACCACGAGCTGCTTGAACTCGTATTTGGCGAAGGTGGCGATGTTCTCTTCGGCCAGCATCTCGAAGAGGCCCCGCTCCCCGGCCACCCGCGCCGAATCCCCGTCGCTCTTCTCCTCCTTGCCCAGGATGGCCCAGTCCACGCCCAGCGTGCTCAGCACCCGCGCCATGGCCCGGGCGGCGTCGTTGCCCCGGGGGTGATACGACGTGTAGTCGGAGACGTAGAGGAGCACGTCCACCGGCCGGCCCAGATCGGAGATGAGGGGGACCTCAACATCGGCGTCCTTGGCCCACTTGTCCCGCTTTCGGGGCGACTCGCCCTGAGGGTTGCCGCGCCTCTGCAGGTTGGCGAAGGCTTCGGCCAGCTCGTTGGGCATCGTCCCCTCGAGCACGGCCTGCTCCCGCACCGCGGGCATGATCTGCATCATGTCCACCTCCTTGGGGCAGACCCGGAGGCAGTTGGCGCACGTGGTGCACAGCCACAGGTCGGGGTCGTCCAGCAGCGTGCTGCCGCGCTGCACCTTGCGGAAGATCTTCCACGGCCCGTAGTCCCCCACGTGCTGGACGGGGCAGACCGGCACGCACTTGGCGCACTGGTAGCAGTTACGGAGCGACTCCCCTCCGGTGAGCCCCGAGATCCAGTCCAGGGCGTCGGTGGGGTACTCGCCGATGGAGCGCTGCTCCAGCATGCGGCTCCAGTAGCCCGAGATGTCGAGGCCCTCGATGACGGCATCCTCGACCTCGACGACCCCCTGGACCTTGTCGAGGCCCCGCTCGGTGAAATCGGACAACGTCTCAGACCTCCCGGTGTTGGACCCCGAACAGCCGCCTGAGCAGCTCGGGGAGCTGGGGAATCACGCGATTGAACTCCTGGGTCATGCGCATCCGCGTCACCGTGTACAGGTAGACGCCGTAGACGCCGCCCAGGTACACGTCCACGGCGAACACGCTGGCCCGCATGCGGTGGAACCCGAGCTCGTCGGCCATCCGCAGGACCGTGTGCGTGGCCAGGCCCACCTTCCCGTAGATCTCGCCGGCGCTATCCCCGTGAAGGTCGCAGTCCCCCATGAGCACCAGAGGGAGGGCCCCCGTTTCGGTGTCCGGGTTCCACTGCCAGCGCGCCCACAGCCAGTAGCGATCCGGGTCCAGCATGCGCAGCAGCTCGGAGCCGAGCTCCCGCCGCACCGACGCCCGAACCCCTGAGAGCCCGTCGTCGAAGCGGGTGAAGCGGTCTTCTACGTCGTCGGATCCGTGAAGCAGATTCAGAAGTGCGCCCCGCAGCGCATCGCCACCGGTCCCTTCCAGGATGGCCGGAGCCCGCCGCCGGGTCGCGAAGGAGCCCTCCAGGAGCGCACGCAATTCCACCGGGCCGGCGCGTTCCAGCGCTTCCCGGGCGAGCATCGGTGCCACCCGCGACCGCTTGTCCTCCACCTCGGTGGCGATCCGGGCGATCTCGTCCTCGGAGATCTTGATGAGGGCCTCGCGCATGAACTCCACCGCGCTGGCCGCGTCGAGGGCGATCCCGGAAGCTCCCGCGTCCATGGGGGAAGACACCTCAGGCGGCCCCGCGCGTCCGGAGCAGGCCCACCGCCTTCACCGCTGCCGCCCCCGCCATGCTGACCGAGTCCTCCAGGTCCTTGGGACCTGCGGCGGCGCCCGCCACGTAGATCCCCGGCACCCCGGTGGTCACCGTGTCCATGGGCTCGCCGGGACACTCGATGAAGCCGTACTTGTTCTGGGGCACGCCGAAGATGGACGCCACGGAGCGGGTGCCCAGGCTCGGCTCCATGCCCACGGCCAGGACGATGACGTCCATGGGCACCTCCATGGGGCGGCCCATGGTGGTGTCCTCGCCCTTCATGAGGAGCCGGTCGCCCTTCTGGACGACCTCGGTGACGATGCCCCGGATGTAGTTCACGTTGTACTGCTCCTGGGCCGGCCAGTAGATCTGGTTCTCCCAGAAGCCGTACATGCGCATGTCGATGTAGAAGATGTAGACCTTGGCGTCCGGAACGAGCTTGCGGACCTCGATGGCCTGCTTCGACGAGATGCCGCAGCACACCTTGGAGCAGTATTCGTTGCCGATGCGCCGGTCCCGCGACCCCACGCACTGGATGAACGCCACGCTCTGCGGCTCTTCGCCGGTGGACGGACGCACGAACTTGTGCTCGCTCAGCATCTTCTCGGCGTCGACCAGCGTGATGACATCGGGGAACTCGTAGTACCCGTACATCTGGGTCTCCCGGCCTGGATCGAAGTGCTGGAAGCCCGTGGCCAGGATCACCGCGCCCGCCTCCACCTGGGTACCTTCGCCCCCGGCCTTCTCCAGGGTGACGGTGAACGCGCCCGCCTCGCCGGTGGCCTCCACGACGGTGGAGCCCAGATGGATCGTCACCTCTGGACGATCCGCCACCGCGGCCCGCATCCGGTCGAGCGCATCCTGGGCCGACTCGAAGCTGGGCGTCAGCGCGGCGTATCCCGCCTCGTCCGGGGTGCCGCCCAGACGCTCACGTTTCTCCACGAGGACCACGGGCTGCCCCAGGTCCGCCACGTTCCGGGCGGCTTCGAGCCCCGCCGGGCCGCCTCCGATGACCAGTACCGCGTCGCTCACGATCGCTCCCCCGTTGGTTGTCAAGCGTGGCCGGACGCGGACGGCATGGGGTCGTCCACGTCCTCCCAGCTGAGGAATTCCTTCTCTCCGGACTCGATCTGCTTCAGATCCTCCTGGAACTCGGCCCACTTCTCCTTCCAGTCGATGCCCATCTTCTCCAGCAGCGGCTTGGTGTCCGTGTTGTGCCAGTGGAGCTGGCAGATCCTGTAGGGATGGGCGCCCATGGCCAGGGCGGCGAACTGAGCCTCGGACAGGACCGGGACGCCGTCCTTCTTTCCGTGGGCCTGGGCCGAGAACTGGCTCTGGTCGAGGGTGGTGACGCATCCCGTGTCGTGGGTCAGCACCACGTCCGGGTTCGCCTCCTCCTGCATGATCTGGATCTTGCGCTGGGTGGCGAAGGAGCGGGTGAAGTCCCGCTGCACCAGGATGTGGCGGAAGCCGAAGCCGCAGCAGTCGAACCAGGTGGAGTAGTCGGCCACGGTGGCGCCCAGCGCCTCGGCCACCGCCGTCACCACGGCGGTGCGCTGCCCCCCATAGATGTCGGGATCGTAGATGGCGTCCTCCACCACCAGCTTGTGGTAGTGGCACGCAGGGTGGACGGTGGCCGTGATGCCGGAGAAGTCCAGGACCTGCCGCTCGGCGAACTCGTCGCGCATGGCGTAGACCCACTCCGAGTAGTGGACGATCTCCTCGGGCATGACGAAGGGACGCTTCAGCTGGTCCATGATCCTGCGGACCTTGTCCCGGAGCTCCTTGTGGTGCACCAGCTCCTCGCGGACGTCCTTGTAGTGTCCATACGACGTGCCGCAGTGGATGAGGGGAAAATGCTCCGACTGGTACGCAGCCCCGAAGTTGCGCTGGGCCACCGCGGCCTGGGCCGCCGAGTTGGAGGTGGCCGACGCGTAGTAGTTCCACGCCGTGCACGACGTCTGGTCCTTCGGATCGTCGTACTCCAACCCCAGCTTGCGCATGAGCCAGAAGATGGCGGTGGAGTAGCCCGGGATATGCCCGCACTGGCCGCACGACTTGTGGTGCCAGAGCCCGGCGTGGGGGATCTTCTTCAGGCGGCCGTACTTGGTGGTGACCTCCGTGTAGGGTTCGGGAACCCGGTGAACGATCCACTCGCCGGCGGCCTCGATCTCGAAGACCTTTTCCCGGATGTCCTCGGTGGGAGGCTCGGCCGGGCGCTGGCGCTGTCGCCGCTCGTTGACGATGGGCAGGGGTATGGTGGCCATGGGAGGGTCCTTTCCTCGCGCTACGAGTCGTCGTATCCGGCGTCTTCCAGCACGTCTTCCATGACGTCGCTGAGGATCTCGTAGAGGCCTTCGTCCACCTCTTCGATCATCTCCATGACGCCGGTGGCGTGCCAGATGAAGTACAGCTCCGCAATGGTGCGGTCATCGATCTCCCACGCGGTGGTGGTGGTGTGGAGCGTCTCGGGGGGCAGCGCCTTCCGCCACACGTCCAGGTGGTCCGAGATCTCCTTCACGTGGGGACCCCAGTCCGGGAAGGCGTTGGGCTGGAGCATATCCGGAGATACCTGCGTCCCCGTGCCCATGATCTTGTAGACCACGCGCCCGTAGCCCTCCAACGCGTCCTTGGCGCTGTTGAGGCCGTTGTTCACCGCCACCTCGCGCATGACCGTGATGAGGCCGCCGGGGTTGTTGCCCCGGGGGCAGCGGGTGCACGAGAAGCACTGGGAGCAGTTCCACACGTCGTCGTTGAGCTGTTCGTAGATGAGCTCTACGTCCTGGCGGGCCAACGCCTGGGCGATCTTCCGTGGGGAGAAGTCGTAGAACCGCGCCGACGGACACGCCGCCACGCAGATCCCGCATTCGTAGCAGCCGTAGAGGAAATCCCCGTAGCGAGGATCGGCCCGCATCTCGTCGAAGAGGCGGAGCTTCTCCTCGTACGGAACCTCGGTGTAGGTGTCCGGAGCCAGTGTCATAGGGAGGGTTCCTGGCGTTGTAGCTCAACTCGCGCCCCGGCAGGGGGCGCACCATCATCGATGTCGATCTGCGTCGTTCGGGTGCGACGGGCGGACGGTCAGAAGCAGACGACCTGATCCGCCTCCAGCGCCATATCGTTGAACGCCGCCCCGCCGATCATCTCCACTCCTTCGATGAGGTCCTCGTGGGTGAGGCCGTGGAGGTCGAGGCTCGGCTGGCAGACGTAGAACTCCACACCGAGGTCGCGCGCCTGGTCGATGAACGAGACCAGAGGAGCTCCCGTCCCGTCGTGCTTGGGAACGATGAGCGCCTCGGCCACGCCCTTCTCGAGGAGCGTGCAGCCGTCGATGGTGAAATAGATGCCGACCTCGCAGTCCATGGCCGCAGCCGTGGACGCGAGATAGATGGGCGTCGCGGATCGCCGGGGGGCGTCCACGCCGTTGGTCTGGACGTAGATGATGCTGCTCACGGCCGCCTATGCCTCCCTTTGGATCCAGAAGCGGAAGACGTTGCCGTCCTGGTCCTCGTGGACCAGGGGGTTGCCCGTCCGCTTGGTCCAGGCGGCCATGTCCGGGCGGGAGCCCGGGTCGGTGGCGAGAAGCAGAAGGACCTGGCCGACGTCGATCTCCTTGATGGCCTTGGAGACCTTCACGACCGGCAGGGGGCACAACATGCCCTTGCAGTCGAGCGTCTGGTCCGCGTTGGGCGGAGTGCCTCCCTGATCGGTCATGGTCTCTCCCCTGTTGGAGGGTGGACAGGGATCTTCCCTGTTGGAGGGTCTACAGGTGCCCCTCGACGGGGCAGAACCATCAGGACCGGTTTGGACCCACAGGATCCTTCTATTTGAGTATGCTGTTTTCCAAATGTGTGCGCAGCGAAATAATGCCCCGTCCGGCTCGCCGCAAGGGGGCATTGTCACACGATTTTCGTGAAAAAAAGTGCAAACAGTGGCCCTACGCCTGCTGCCCATCCAGTCCGCAGTCGCGGATGCACGCCAGGATGTGGGTCACCTTGGGCTCGATGATGCGGTAGTACACGTTGACGCCGTCGCGGCGGCTGTCGACGATGTCCCGGCCGCGGAGGATGCCGAGCTGCTGGGATACGGCGGACTGCGTCGCCCCGGAGTAGTCCTGAAGCTCCGTCACGGTGAGCTCCCCTCCCTCGAGGGCCTCCAGAAGGCGAAGCCGGAGGGGGTGGCCCAAGCACTTGATCACTTCGGCGGAATCCCGGAGGAGAGGCGCAGGAATCTTTCGGGCGTACGCTGTCGCGCTCATGAGTTGTCGGGGAGAAGGGGCAGTTGTGTGGGTGGCCGACGGCCGCCTACACGAATATGCGGAAATCGAGATCTATGCAATTCCCTTGGCACCAGGGGTCCGGATAACAACGGATCTGTAGGGGTTTTCCCCGACAGACAGGAAGGGCGGAGTTCCCGAGTTTTCCGACGTTGGAGCACGGTTCGACCTCGTCGCATGAAGGAGCAGCCCATGCGGGCCGTGGATCGGCGGACCCGATCTGCCCGACAGCCAAGCGCCTCTCGCGGGGTGCGCGTCAGCGCCCTCGCGACCGTCGGTGTCCTCGTCCTCCTCGCCGGTGCCGCCACCGTCGCGGGACAGTCCCGCCAGC
>JASFRY010000146.1:0-8815 GCA_050114675.1 Gemmatimonadota bacterium
GGCCAGGGGGCGGCGGTTCACCACGATGCCGCCCCCCACGCCCGTGCCCAGGATGACGCCGAAGACCACGGCTGCGTCCCTGCCGGCGCCGTCGGTGGCTTCCGACAGCGCGAAGCAGTTGGCGTCATTCATGAGGCGGACGGGCCGCCCGAGGCGGTCCGCCAGGTCCCGGTCCAGCGGTTGGCCGATGAGCCACGTGGAGTTGGCGTTCTTCACCAGCCCCGTGGCGGGGGAGATGGTACCGGGAATGCCCATCCCCACGGTGCCGCGCGCGCCCACGCGGCGCTCCAGCTCGGCCACCAGCTCCGCCAGGGCCTCCAGCGTCGCCCCGTAGTCGCGGGGCGTGGCGATGCGCTTGCGGGCCAGCTCCTGTCCCCGGGCGTCCAGGGCCAGCGCCTCGATCTTGGTGCCTCCGAGATCGAGGCCGATGCGGATGGCGGGATCGGCGTCGGCCCCACGGGCGCGCTCCACCCTCACACCCGTGCCGACGGCGGAGGTGGAGGCGGGCGCTCGGCCTTCTGGTAGGCGTCGTAGAGCTCCCGGGGCTTGTTCGCCCACAGCTCCACGAAGCCGCACGACCCGCAGATGCTGGCGTGGACGCGGGTGCTCGCCGGCCGGAGGAGGGGCCCCCGGTCCGGGTGCCGGTCGACGCCCACGACCACCCGCGGTCCGTCGGCGCCCGCCACGTAGGCGCCGTCCATCATGCGGTCCGAGTTGCACCGGGGGCAGCGGTGGTATCCGCTCATGGGCGATCCTCTCCCACCGCCGCAACGGCCTGGATCTCCACCAGGTACCCGTAGTGGAGATCCCGTACCGGGACCACGGCACGGGCCGGGCGGTGCTGGCCCATGACCTCGGCGTAGACGCGGTTCACCTCGGCCCAATGGGCGATGTCGGAGACGTAGACGGTCATCTGGAGCGTGCGGTCCAGGCCGCTCCCCGCGGCTTCCAGGATGGCGGCCACGTTGGCCAGGGCCTGGCGGGCCTGGGTCGCGGCGTCCCCGGGAGGCGCCTGGGGATCGCGGGGATCGACGGGGAGCTGACCGGCCACGTAGACCGTGTCTCCGTGGACGATGCCCTGGCTGTAGTGGCCAGCGGGCCGTGGGGCCTTCTCGGTTTCGACGATGCGCATGATGAGGGGATGTCGGGGGGGTGAGAGCGGGCAGGTGGAACGTGCGTGCGGTCCCTGATCTTGGGCGAAGCGGGGGGCGGCCAGCAAGGGAGCGCGGACGCGGACCGGCGACAGCGGCTGCCCGGCTGCGGAGCAGGGCGGGCGTGGCGCGTCCGGGTTCCGTACCTTGCCGCCGGAGCCTGGCCGTCCCCCCGAGGGGAAGCCTCGCCACCCCAACCGGGAAGGAGTCCCGTCATGCGCGTCCGGATCCTGTCGTCGGCCGACGTGGCGGCGGTGGTGGACATGCCCGCTGCCGTCGAAGCCATGCGCGGCGCCTTTGCAGCACTCTCGTCGGGCGACGCCGAGGTGCCGCTCCGCCTCGCCCTGGAGACCCCCGGCGGCGTGGCCCTCTTCATGCCCGGCCACATCCGGTCCACCGGCGCCACCGCGGCCAAGGTGGTGACGGTCCACCCGGGCAACGCCGCCCGGGCGCTCCCCGTGATCCACGCGGCGGTGCTGGTCCTGGACGCGGACACGGGCCGGCTCCTCGCCCTCATGGACGGGACCTACCTCACCGCGCTGCGCACCGGAGCCGCCGGTGGCCTGGCCGCCGACGTCCTCGCCCGGCCCGACGCCTCGGTGGTGGCCCTCTTCGGCTCCGGCGTCCAGGCCCGGACCCAGCTGGAGGCGGTGCGGTGCGTCCGTCCGGTGGAGGAGGTGCGCATCGTGTCGCTGAGCGAGGCGTCGGCCCGGGCGCTGGCCGAGGAGCAGGAGGGGGTGGACGTCCGGGTCGTGGCGGATCCGGCGGAAGCCCTCCGGGGCGCCGACCTGGTCGTCACCGCCACCGACTCCGCCACGCCGGTGTTCGACGGCGCCCTGGTGGAGCCGGGTGCCCACGTCACCGGCGTGGGCTCCTACAAGCCCGAGATGCGGGAGGTGGACACCACGCTGGTGCGCCGGGCACGGGTGTTCGTGGATCAGCGCGAAGCTGCCCTGGCCGAGGCCGGCGACCTGGCGGGCCCCATCGCCGACGGTGCCGTGGACCCGGACGTGGTCGTGGGAGAGCTGGGTGAGGTGGTGGCGGGGCGCGTGGCCGGCCGCACGTCGGACGACCAGATCACCTTCTTCAAGTCGGTGGGCAATGCCGTCCAGGACGTGGCGGTGGCCGCCAGGGTGCTGGCGGCGGCGGAGCGGGAGGGGCGGGGGGTGGTGGTGGAGCTCTGAGGCGCCGGGTGCGCCGGGGCGGCGGCCCGCTCAGGGAGGCCCTGCGCCCGGGACGCGCCCTCAGTCCTCGTCGGGGATCTCGGCGCTGAACGCCTCCAGCAGATCCTCCAGGAGCTCGCGGGCCTCGTTCACCTGCTCGGCGGGCACCAGCACCGTCACGCCCAGGTGGGACCGCCCGGCGAAGCCCGGCCCGAAGATCCCCGTGCGGTCGTTGAGGACCGCCACCGGGATGTCGTTGGCCTCGAGCTGCTGCCGGGCGAGCTCCGCCTCGGGCTCGGCGGCGAAGATCGCCACCTTGCCCCAGTGGACCGAGCCCGTGCGGGGGTGGGAGACTTCAGCTGCCAAGGGTCGTCCACGCCTCGGTGCGCTCGCGGTACCGGTTCGCCGCCGTCGAATCCCCCTGCTCGGCCGCCACCTGGGTCAGGGACAGGTAGGTCCAGGCGTAGTAGTTGGGGATGCCCACGGTGGCCTGGTCCGGCCAGTGGGGCCACTGGTCCGGGATGCCGGAATGGTGCATGAACACCTGGTCCAGGAGCCGCTGCGTGCGGGGCGCGTCCACCCAGTCTCCCGTCACCGAGATGTAGGGGGAGCTGGCCAGGTGCACCACGCCCGGCACCGCCCCTTCCGCCAGGTCGCCGTCGTACAGCTTGAAGGCCAGGCCCTGGCGCACCAGGTGGGCGTCCAGCCCCAGCGACGAGGCGGCGTTGCCGCTGGACGCGAAGTAGATGGGGCGGTCGCCCAGGGACTCGTTGATGAGGACCAGGGCGTACTGCATCCACGGGTAGAGGAGCTGTCCGCTCCGCAGCGTGGCGGTGATGTTGCCCAGGCGAAGCGTCTGGTCCCGGTCCAGCTGGGAGTAGCTCGCAGCCACCCGGTCGATGGTCCCGTCGTCCAGGGGCAGGATGGTCTTGGTGGGCGTATGGATGGGCTGGCCCACCAGGAGCGGCACCTTGCCGCCGGCCCGGGTGGTGTCGCTCACGTACGCCGCGTTGGTGTTGTCGGAGATGTAGGCGCGCTGGCAGATGATGCGCGTGGGGTCGTCGGTGGCCGAGACCCCGGGAGGGCACGGCTTGGTCAGGTCCCGGAGCTGCTTCACGTACCACGGCGTGTTCAGGTACGACGTGACGATGACCGTGACGTCGCGGCGGATCCCCTCCACCTCCTGCAGATACCAGAGCGGGAAGGTGTCGTTGTCCCCGTTGGTGAAGAGGACGCCGTAGGGCTCCACGCTCATGAGGAGGTTGTACGCCCAGTCCCTGGCCGCCCAGTCCTTCGCACGGCTGGCCCAGCTCCAGTTGGCCACCAGGGGGATGAGGGCGAGCCCCAGGATGGGCACCGTCTTCATCAGGGTGGACTTGAGCTCCACGGCGGCCTCGCGCCAGAGCGTGGCGATGCCCATGCCGGCCCACAGCCCCCACACCGAGAAGGAGGCGATGAAGAAGTAGTCGCGCTCCCTGACCTCGTGGAGGCTCATGTCCTGGACCGGCGACTGCAGCGAGTACCCGTACTTGAAGTTCAGGTAGTAGACCAGGGCCGCCGACAGCGTGCCGAAGAGGGCCAGGAAGTACCAGAAGCTGGCCCGGTCCTTACGGAAGTGCTCGATGGCGCCCCACACGCCCAGCCCCGTGAAGAGCATGGTGAAGGGAAGGCGCAGGTTGGCGAACACCGTGTTGGTGCCGTCCAGCGCGCGCGCCCACTGCCAGTCGAAGTACTGGAGATAGTTGGTGATCTGTGACGACAGCGGCGCCAGTCGCGGGAGGAGGGGCGGCTTGTCGTACTGGCTGCGGTTGAGGGCGTCGGAGAGGGCGACGCACCCCGCCTTGCCGTACGTGACGATGGCCGCCAGCGCCGACCCGATGTTGGGGCAGGTGGGCGCCGCCTCGTTGATCACGGGCTCCAGCTGGGCGCGGATGGGCAGGAAGAGGTGGATGGACAGCCCGACCAGCCCCGCGGCGATGGCCCACGGATAGAGCCGCCAGTTGAACAGCGTCCTCGGGTGCACCACGAGCACGAAGAGGACGATGGCCGGCGCCGCCAGGAAGGCCATGAGGTGGTTCCCGACGCTCAGGGCCAGGATGAAGGCCATGAGGACCAGGAAGTTGTCCTCCTTCCCCCTCCCCAGGTTCTCCTGCCAGCGGAAGGCCAGCCAGGTGAGGAGCGCGATGGTGAGGAGGGAGACGGTGTAGACCTTCTCGTTCACGTTGGACTGGTTCCACACCGTGAACGCCGTGGCGCTCACCAGCACCGCGGCGGCGGCCCCCACGAGCCGGAAGCGCCGGTTGCTGGAGAAGTACCGCAGGATGTGGTACACCACCAGGAACCAGAGCGCGTGCGCCCCGGCGCTCATGAAGGCGCTGAAGAGGTTGACCCGCACCGCCGCCGACAGCCCCAGGGGCGCCAGGAGCAGCGACCACGCCTTGGCCAGGACCACGAAGGTGGGGTTCCCCGGCGGGTGGGGGATGCCCAGGATGTGGGCCGTGGCGATGTACTCGCTGGTGTCCCAGAATGCCGTGGTGGGGGCCAGCGTCACCGCGTAGAGCGCGAAGACCAGCAGCCCGGCGATGGCCGCGGCGCCGTAGGGCGGACGCAGGTCCGCCGCCTCGTCCGGCGCCGGCGCGGTGGGACGCTTGCTCTCGCTGGATGCCTCTGTGGCCATGGTCCTCAGAAGGGTCGGGTCTGTCGGGCGGCTCCACTCCGGGGCGCTGTGGCCGCGGGCCAAAGATAACCCGCGTCCGCCCGCTCCGAAGGGGCGGCGATGGCGCTACACGTGTCGAAGGCGGCCCGGGGCATGGATCAGGACGTCGCCAGAAGATGGAGGCAGCCCCATCGGTCCACCTCCAGGCTCCACTCCGGCGGCACCCACGTGGTGGCGCTGTATTCCTGCACGATGGCGGGTCCCGCCAGGGTGTGGCCCGCCGCCAGATCACGGCGCCACACCCTGGCCACGTCCATCTCTTCGCCACCGAAGACCACCCGCGCCTCTTCCACGGGCGGTGGGGCCGCGGCTTCCGGGAGCTCGGGGACGTCCAGGGGGAGGGGAGGACCCGTCATGACGATCCGGAGGGTCACCGCCTCCACGGGCGTCGTGTCCCGCCGGTAGCCGTAGCGCTCCTGGTGGAGAGCGTGGAAGCGCGCGCCCCATCCGTCGGTGGCGGGGACGCGGAGCTCGAAGCTCTGCCCCTGGTAGCGGGCGTCCACCCACCGCTCGGCCACCAGCGTGGCCTCGTCGGCACCCTCGGCCAGCATCTCCCGGCGCGCCTGGTCCTCCAGCGCGGCGAAGACCTCGGCCATGAGCTCGGAGACGCCCGGATCCTCGGAGGAGGCCAGCACGGTGCGCGACACCTCGCGGGTCACGGGAGACGCCAGCATGCCGTAGGCCGAGAGGAGCCCCGGGTCCGGCGGCACCAGCGCCCGGGCGGCGCCCAGCCGCCGGGTGAGCTCGGCCACGTGGAGAGCCCCGGCGCCCCCGAAGGCTACCACGGCGAAGTCGGCCGGGTCGTAGCCCCGCTCCACCGAGATGACCCGGAGTGCCCGCTCCATGGCCGTGTCCGCCACGGCGAGCACGCCCTCCGCCGCATTCTCCGGAGAGCCGCCGAGCCGGGCGGCCAGCGTCTCCAGAGGAGTCTTTACGGCGTCCCGGTCCAGGTGGCCCTTCCCGCCCAGGAAGGCGTCGGCGGGGAGGCGGCCCAGCCACACGTGGGCGTCGGTCACGGTGATGCCCGTGCCGCCTCGTCCGTAGGCGATGGGGCCGGGGTCGGCACCGGCGCTCTGGGGGC
This sequence comes from Gemmatimonadota bacterium, assembly GCA_050114675.1. GTDB lineage: Bacteria > Gemmatimonadota > Gemmatimonadetes > Longimicrobiales > Gaopeijiaceae > SZUA-318. The sequence goes on from JASFRY010000146.1 coordinate 6,112, forward strand.
CCACCCGCAAGGCGCCGCCGGCGTCCACCCGGGCCAGGGAGCCCCCTCCGGCACCCACGGTGTGGATGTCGATGACGGGCACCGCCACGGGCTGGCCGTCGATATCGAACTCCCGGGTGCGCAGGGGCTGGCCCGGGCAGAGGGACACGTCGGTGGACGTGCCCCCCATGTCGAAGGAGATCACCCGCTCGTGGCCCGCGCGCCGGGCCCAGGTGAGGGCGCCCACCACGCCTCCGGCGGGTCCCGAGAGGACGGTGTGGACCGGTTCCCTGCGGGCGCGGCTCACCGGGAGCGTGCCGCCGTTGGATCCCATGATGCTGACCCGCTCGGCGCCGGCCTCGTCGGAGAGGCGCCCCAGGTAGCGGGACATGACCGGCGCCACGTAGGCGTTCACCACGGTGGTGGAGGTGCGCTCGTACTCCCGGAACTCGGGCAGCAGCTCCGACGACACGGAGAGGGGCAGCCCCGTGGGCGCCAGGGCGTCGGCCACGGCCCGTTCGTGGGCGTCGTCGGCGTAGGCGTGCAGCAGGCACACCGCCACCGAGTCGGCGCCGCGCTCCTCCACCAGGGTGGAGAGGGCCTCCAGGACGGTGGGGTCCAGCCGCTCCACCTCTTCGCCCCGGGGACCGAGCCGGCCGGGGACGCCCAGGCGGTCCTCCCGGGCCACCAGGGGCGGCGGCCTGTGGCCCACCAGGGCATAGAGCTGGGGCCGGTTCTGCCGGCCGATCTCGATGACGTCCTCGAAGCCCTGGTTGGTGACCAGGACGACCCGGGCGCCCCGGCGCTCCAGGAGGGCGTTGGTGGCCACGGTGGAGCCGTGGAGGAGGAGGAAAGGCTCACCGTCGTCCAGGACCTGGCGCACGCCGTCGAGCACGGCCTGAGCGGGGTCGGCCGGCGTGGAGGGCACCTTGAGCGTGGTGAGGGTTCCGTCCTTCCACAGGACGATGTCGGTGAAGGTGCCGCCGGTGTCCACGGCCACCACCGCCGTTGACGCTGTCTTTCCGCCTTGGGACATTGGGTCGCTCGTTACCGTGAGGCCGCGCCCTGGGCGCGACCGGCCGTTTCCAGGATCATTCCGTGGGCCGCACGGGCGGCCCGCCGGGGACAACATGCATCTCCATCCGTCCTTCCACGACTTCCGGGAGTACGCCCGAGAGGCCCGGGTGGTCCCCGTCTGGAGGGAGTTCCTCTTCGACGTGGACACCGCCGTAACGGCCTACGCCAAGCTGGCCCGTCCGCCGTTCGGCTTCCTCCTGGAGTCGGTGGTGGGCGGAGAGCAGTGGGCCCGCTACTCGTTTCTGGGCACCCGCCCTTCGGGTGCCTGGCGCCTCCAGGACGGGCAGGTGTCGTGGTGGACCCCGGAGGATGGCTGGACGGCGGTTGAGACGAAAGAGCCGCTGGCGGATCTCGACGCGCGGCTGCGGGCGCGCACCCCGGCGGAGGTCCCGGGCCTGCCCCGGTTCTGGGGCGGTGCCGTGGGGTACTTCGGCTACGACGTGGTGCGGCACATCGAGCGGCTGCCCCATGCGCCGCCCGACGACCTGCGTCTTCCCGACGGCCTCTTCGTGTTCACCGACGTGGTTCTGGCCATCGACAACCTCCTGGGCCGGGCCATGGCCATCTCCGCCGTGCCGGTGGAGGAGGGACTCTCCGAGGAGGCGCTCCGCGCCAGGTACGACGGTGCGGCGGAGCGCACCGAAGCGCTGGTACGGGAGCTGGCCGACACGCAGGCACCACCGCCTCTGACCCTGGGGGCCGAGCCCGAGGTCGATCCCGCCTTCGAGAGCTCCACGCGCAGGGAGGACTTCGAGGCCGGCGTAGAGCGCATCCGGGCGTACATCCAGGCGGGCGACGCCTTCCAGGTGGTGCTCTCCCAGCGTCTGGGGGTGGAGCTCGACGCCACACCCTTCGAGCTCTACCGGGCGCTCCGTACCCTCAACCCGTCGCCGTACCTCTACTTCCTGGAGATGGACGGCGTGGCCCTGGTGGGAAGCTCGCCGGAGGTGCTGGTCCGGGTGGAGGACGGGACGGTGACGGTGCGCCCCATCGCGGGGACGCGCCCCCGGGGCGCCACGCCGGAGGAGGACCGGGCCCTGGCCGACGACCTCCTGGCCGACGAGAAGGAGCTGGCCGAGCACCGCATGCTGGTGGACCTGGGGCGCAACGACGTGGGGCGCGTGGCCGAGTACGGCACCGTCCACGTCCCCGATCTCATGGTGGTGGAGCGGTACTCCCACGTCATGCACATCGTCAGTCAGGTGGAGGGTAGGCTGCGGGAGGGCCTGGGCGCCGTGGACGTCTTCAAGGCGTGCTTCCCCGCCGGGACGGTGAGCGGCGCCCCCAAGGTCCGCGCCATGGAGATCATCGACGAGCTGGAGCCGGTGCGCCGGGGCCCCTACGCCGGCGCCGTGGGACACTTCGGCTACGGTGGCGAGAACATGGACACGGCCATCACCATCCGCACGGTGCTGGTGACGGGAGGGAAGGCCTACGTGCAGGCGGGGGCCGGAATCGTCGCCGATTCCGACCCGGCCAGGGAGTACGAGGAGACGCTCAACAAGGCGCGGGCCCTGTTGAGAGCTGCGGCCATGGTGGGAGGGGAGACGACCTAGTGTGGTGTTTCGGAAATACCTCGGCCATTCGAACGCCGGTGCATCCGGCCCTGCGGCGTTGCTCCTCCTCGAAATAGCGCTGCTATTCCTCG
>JASFRY010000147.1:0-8807 GCA_050114675.1 Gemmatimonadota bacterium
CGAGGGGATCAAGATCCAGTGCTCCGGTCGTCTGGGCGGCGCCGAGATCGCCCGCACCGAGGGGTACAACGAGGGGCGCGTTCCCCTTCACACCCTCCGTGCGGACATCGACTATGCGCAGATCCACGCCTTCACCACCTACGGTGCCATCGGCGTGAAGTGCTGGATCTTCAAAGGTGAAGTGGTCGAGGAGCGGCGGGGTCGCACGTACTCCACCGGGTCCTGAGAGCTCAAGGGGTAAGACGAGATGCTAGCGCCGAAGCGGGTAAAGTACCGCAAGAAGCACAAGGGCCGGATGCGGGGGAAGGCTCACCGGGGCAACAGGGTGTCCTTCGGTGAGTACGGCCTGCAGGCCACCGAAGCTGCCTGGATCACCAACCGGCAGATCGAGTCGGCCCGTATCGCCATGACCCGGCACATCAAGCGTGGCGGCAAGGTCTGGATCCGCATCTTCCCGGACAAGCCCATCACCCAGAAGCCCGCGGAGACCCGTATGGGCAAGGGGAAGGGCAACCCGGAGGGCTGGGTCGCGGTGGTCAAGCCGGGCCGCGTGATGTTCGAGCTGGAGGGCGTACCGGAGAAGGTGGCTCAGCGGGCCATGGAGCTTGCATCCGCGAAGCTCCCCATCAAGACCCGGTTCGTCATCCGCGATCAGCAGCTCTAGGAGATCAAGGGATGAGGGCCGAAGACATTCGTGAGCTGGACGACACCGAGCTCGAGGCACGGCTGGGAGAGCTGAAGGAGGAGCAGTTCCGCCTCCGCTTCCAGGCGTCCATGATGGAGCTCGAGAACCCGAGCCTGCTCAACAGCATCCGGCGCGATATCGCGCGTATCAAGACGGTTCTTCGCGAGCGCGAGCTCGCCCAGAACGGGTGACCAGGTAGATCATGACCGAGACTCAGGTCCAGCAGGACGAAGCCGTGGAAGCCACGAACGAGCGTAACGGGCGCAAGACCCGGGTCGGGACCGTCGTGAGCGACAGCTCCGACAAGACCGTGGCCGTGGTGGTGGAGCGTCGCTTTGCCCACCCGCTGTATGGGAAGGGCGTGAAGCGGACCAAGAAGTACCACGCGCACGACGAGAACAACGAGTTCAAGTTGGGCGACGTGGTCCGCATCATGGAGACGCGCCCGATGTCGAAGACCAAGCGGTGGCGCGTTGTGGAGCTCATCGAGCGTCCTGCGTGAGGCCGCTCGTCGGAACTGTAGAGATAGAGAGAGCGTGAGATGATCCAGCAGGAGTCGGTCCTCCGGATCGCGGACAACACCGGGGCCAAGACGGCGCTGTGCATTCGCGTCCTGGGTGGCTCGCGGCGCCGGTACGCCGGCGTGGGCGACGTCATCGTGGCTACGGTGAAGGACGCCATCCCCAACGCCGGGATCAAGAAGGGCGACGTGGTCAAGGCGGTGGTGGTCCGCACGGCGAAGGAGACCCGCCGGAAGGACGGCACCTACATCCGCTTCGACGACAACGCGGCGGTGATCATCAACCCGCAGGGCGAGCCCCGGGGGACCCGCATCTTCGGGCCGGTGGGGCGCGAGCTGCGTGAGAAGAGGTACATGAAGATCGTTTCTCTGGCGCCCGAGGTGCTGTGATGGGAGCGCCCAAGTACAAGATCATGAAGGGGGACCGGATCCGCGTGATCCGGGGCAACTTCCGGGACATGGAAGGCACGGTCCTCGAGGTACTCAAGGACACCGGGCGTGTCCGGGTCGAGGGTGTGAACATGCGCAAGCGCCACCAGCGGCCCACCCAGGACAACCCCGACGGCGGCATCATCACCTTCGAGGCGCCGATCCACATCTCCAACGTGATGCTCATCGATCCGTCTTCGGGCGAGCCGGGACGGGTGCGCATCAGGATCGAGGAAGACGGTACCAAGGAGCGGATCTCGGCGAAGTCCGGGAATCCCGTCCCGCGGCCCCAGTAACCGGTCAAGGCAATGGAACCCAGGCTCAAGAACCACTACGCGACCCATGCCAAGCCGAAGCTCCAGGAGGAGTTCGGCTTCGACAACCCGCATCGGGTCCCGAGTATCGTGAAGGTCGTGGTCAACGTCGGCGTCGGCGACGCTTCGAAGGACCAGAAGCTCCTCCAGAGCATCGTGGACGAGCTCGCGACCATCACGGGCCAGAAGCCCGTCGTGAACCGCGCGCGGAGATCCATCTCCAACTTCTCGCTCCGCGAGGGGATGCCGGTGGGTGTGTCCGTGACGCTGCGCAGGGCGAGGATGTGGTACTTCCTCGACCGGCTCATCGCCACGGCAATGCCGCGAATCCGCGACTTCCGGGGGCTGAACACACGCTCGTTCGACGGCCGTGGCAACTACACCTTGGGCGTGAAGGAGCAGATCATCTTCCCCGAGATCAACTATGACCGGGTGAACAAGATCCACGGAATGGACATCACCGTCGTGACGTCCACGGAGAAGGATGACGAGGCCTTCGCGCTGCTGCGCGAGATGGGCTTCCCCTTCCGTGGCGGAGTGCCGGTGCAGGTCAGCGCCGCCTAGGCGACGAAGAGGAGAACGAGAGAATGGCCAGGAAGGCGCTCATCGAGAAGTCCAAGCGCAAGCCGAAGTTCAGCACGCGCGGCAGGAACCGGTGCCAGCGGTGCGGGCGTCCGCGTGCCTACCTCCGGAAGTTCGGCATCTGCCGAATCTGCTTCCGGGAGATGTCGCTTCGGGGTGAGATCCCCGGGGTCCGCAAGTCGAGCTGGTAAGGGGCTGAACCGGAAATGATGACCGATCCTATCGCCGACATGCTCACCCGCATCCGGAACGCCGGCACGGCGGGCCACAAGTGGGCGGACATGCCGGTTTCGAAGCAGAAGGTCGAGATCGCCAAGATCCTCTCCGACAACCATTACGTCCATGCCTTCAAGGTGCTGGACGACGGGCGGCACGGAGTCTTGCGCGTCTACCTCAAGTACCATGACGGCCACCCGGTCATCCGCCACCTGCAGCGGGTATCCCGTCCGGGACGGCGGCACTACGTGGGCTCCGGGGACATCCCCCGGGTCCGCAACGGCCTGGGTATGGCGATCCTCTCCACGTCGGCCGGGCTGCTCTCCGACCGCGGTGCCCGGGAAAAGGGCGTCGGCGGTGAGCTCATGGCCCTGGTCTGGTAAGTCGGGAACGGAACGATGTCGAGAATCGGTAAGATGCCGGTGGCTGTCCCCAAGGGCGTGGATGTGAAGCTCGGCGGGAACACGGTCACCGTGAAGGGCCCCAAGGGCGAGCTCTCCCTGGACGTCCATCCGGAGATGAAGGTCACGGTGGAGGACGGGGAGGTCCGCGTGGAGCGCCCGTCGGACCAGCAGAGGCACCGGGCGCTACACGGCCTGACGCGGTCGCTGATCAACAACATGGTGGAAGGCGTGACCCAGGGCTTCACAAAGACCCTGGAGATCGTGGGCGTGGGATACCGCGCCGAGGTCAAGGGCAAGGGCATCGTGCTCAACGTGGGCTTCTCCCACGCGGTGGACTACACGCCGGTGGAGGGGGTTACCCTCGAGTGCCCGAACCAGACCACCGTCGTGATCTCCGGTGCCAACAAGCAGAACGTGGGCCAGACGGCTGCGGAGATCCGCGCGGTCCGGCCGCCGGAGCCCTACAAGGGCAAGGGTATCCGGTACAAGGGTGAGCAGATCCGGCGCAAGGCCGGCAAGACGGCTGGAGCCTAGGGACCTGACCGATGATCAAGCAGAGCAAGCTCAGAAAGAACCGGGCGCTTCAGCGCAAGCGGCGGCACCTCCGGGTCCGGAACAAGATCCAGGGCACGGCCGAGCGGCCTCGCCTGTGTGTGTACCGGTCCCTGAAGAACCTGGAAGGCCAGCTCGTGGATGACGACGCCGGGCGGACCCTGGTGGGCATGTCCACGCTGGCCGCCGCACTGAAGGACTTCCAGCCCGAGGGGCAGCAGCACCGGGTCGAGGAGGCCCATGCCCTGGGGAAGCTCCTGGCGGAGAAGGCCAAGGCCCAGGGAATCACCTCCGTGGTGTTCGACCGCGGTGGATACAAGTATCACGGCCGGGTGAAGGCGTTCGCCGAAGGCGCCCGTGAGGGAGGTCTGGAGTTCTGATGGCCAGAGACAAGAAGCAGGATCGCCGGGGCCGCGAGCCCAGCGACCTCGTCGAGAACGTGATCCACATCAATCGCGTGGCCAAAGTGGTGAAGGGTGGACGACGGTTCTCCTTCTCCGCCCTGGTGTCCGTGGGCGACCAGAAGGGAAACGTGGGCATCGCCCTGGCCAAGGCCAACGAGGTGGCGGAGGCGATCCGCAAGGCCTTCGAGCACGCCAAGCGCAACATGCACAAGATCCCGCTGGAGAACGGCACGCTGCCCCATGAGATCCTGGGGCAATGGGGTGCGGGGCAGGTCCTGCTCCGCCCCGCCGCGCCCGGGACCGGCGTCATCGCCGGCGGCCCGGTGCGTGCGGTGCTGGAGGCGGCCGGGGTCAAGGACGTGCTGACCAAGAGCCTGGGAACCAACAACCCCATCAACGTCGCGCGCGCGACCATGCAGGGCTTGAACAGCCTGGTCACGGCCGAGCAGGTCGCCAACGAGCGCGGCGTCCCGGTGGAGGCGCTGGGGGTGCGGCGTGGCTAAGAAGAAGAGCGCAGGAAGGCTGGAGATCACGCAGGTCCGGAGTGTGAGCGGCCGCCAGCAGGTGCAGCGTCGCACGCTGGAGGCCCTGGGGCTGAAGAAGAACCAGACGAGCGTGGTCCATGACGACACCCCTGCCATCAGGGGCATGATCAACAAGATCCCGCACATGGTCGAAGTGCGGGAAATCAACGAGTAATACAATGGCTGAGCTTCATGACCTGAGTCCTTCCTCGGGATCGCACCGGAACCGGAAGCGCATCGGGCGCGGCCCGGGCTCCGGAACGGGCAAGACGTCTGGTCGGGGCCAGAAGGGCCAGGGCTCCCGGTCGGGCGGCAACGTGAGCCCTCACTTCGAGGGTGGTCAGATGCCGCTGCACCGGCGGATCCCCAAGCGGGGCTTCACCAACATCAACCGGGTGGAGTACCAGGTGGTGAACGTCCGCGACCTGGACGTCTTCGACGGCCAGGTTGGCGTGGAGGAAATGAGAAGCGCCGGGCTCGTCCGCACCCTCAGGCAGCCGGTGAAGGTGCTGGGGCAGGGCGAGCTGGGGAAGGCGCTTACGGTGGAGGCGCACGCCTTCAGCAAGAGCGCAAGGGAGAAGATCGAGGCGGCGGGCGGCTCCGTGAGCGTCCTCGGCTCGGATGACGCCGGCCAGGCCTGATCATGGCGAACAACCCCGTAGCAAACCTCTTCAAGGTCCCGGAGCTCAAGGAGAAGATCCTCTTCACCTTGTTCATCCTCCTCATCTACCGGATCGGTGCGCACATCACCGTGCCGGGCCTCGATGTGGGGGTGCTGCGCGAGCAGTTCGGCCAGCTCCAGAACACCTTCTTCGGGATCTACGACATGTTCGTCGGCGGTGGCCTCTCCAGGGCCACCGTCTTCGCTCTGGGCATCATGCCCTATATCTCGGCCAGCATCATGTTCCAGCTGCTGGCCGCGGTCTTCCCCACCGTGGAGAAGATGCAGAAGGAGGGTGAGGACGGCCGCAAGAAGCTCACCCAGTGGACGCGCTACGTCACGGTGGCTCTGGCTGCGGTCCAGGCCTACGGCTACTCGGTGTTCCTGCAGTCCATTCCCGGCGCGGTGCACACGCCGGGCTTCGTCTTCGTGTTCTCCACCGTCATGACGCTGACGGTGGGCGCCATGTTCGTGATGTGGCTCGGCGAGTCCATCACCGAGCAGGGGATCGGGAACGGCATGAGCCTCCTGATCTTCTTCTCCATCATCGAGTCCTTCCCCGCTGCGGTGGCACGCACGTGGGAGGCCTTCACGCTGGGCGAGATCACCGCCTTCGCGCTGGTTGCCCTCCTGATCGTCGTGGTGGGCGTGAGCGGCGGCGTGGTGGCCATGACCATGGCTGCCCGCAAGATCCCGGTACAGATCCCGCGAAAGGTGGTGGGAAGGGGCCGGATCCGCGAAGGTCAGAAGAGCTTCATCCCGCTGCGCATCAACTCGGCGGGCGTGATGCCCATCATCTTCGCCCAGTCCTTCATCGTGGTGCCCGGTACCGCCGCGGCGTTCGCTCCCTGGCCCTGGCTCCAGAGGCTCGCGGAGATCTTCACGCCGCAGACGTGGCCGTACTACGTGAGCTACGGGCTCCTTATCCTCTTCTTCACGTACTTCTACACGGCGATCATCTTCAACCCGATCGACCTGGCGGAGAACCTGAAGAAGCAGGGGGCGTTCATTCCGGGCGTGAAGCCCGGCGCCCGCACGGCGGAGTACATCGATCGGGTGCTCACGCGCGTGACCCTCCCTGGCGCGGTCTATCTCGCCATCATCGCGATGCTGCCCTTCTGGATCTTCGACCTCTTCAACATCCAGACCTTCTTCTTCGGAGGCACCAGCCTCCTCATCGTCGTCGGCGTGGGGCTGGACACCGTCCAGCAGGCACAGCAGCTCCTGCTGCTGCGTCACTACGACGGCTTCATGAAGAAGGGCCGGGTGAAGATGCGAGGTCGTTCGAGGTACATGTAGTCGGTCATGGGACCGGCGTAGACACGGCAGAGGTCGATGGTCGTCATATTGTTGGGCCCCCCAGGGGTCGGTAAGGGCACACAGGCGGTTCGGCTTGCGGACAACGTAGGCTGGGAACACGTCTCCACGGGTGACCTCCTGCGCGCCGCGCGGCGGGCAGGAACGGAGCTGGGACAGAAGGCCCAGGGTTACATGGACGCCGGGGAGCTCGTCCCCGACTCGCTCATCCTGGACCTGGTGCGGGACCACCTGAAGGGGATCGCACCCGAAGCCGGGATCCTCTTCGACGGCTTTCCCCGCACCACCGCACAGGCCGAGGGCCTCGAGGGTGTGCTCGACGGCGTGCACCGAAAGGTCAACCGGGTCGTGGTGTTCGAGGCGGGCGACGAGGAGCTGGTGAAGCGCCTGTCGGGGAGGAGGAGCTGCCCGGACTGCGGCGCGGTGTACAACATCCACTTCACGCCGCCAGCTACCGAGGGAAAGTGCGATCGGTGCGGGGGGACGTTGGTGCAGCGCGCCGACGACGAAGCGGACACCGTGCGCCGCAGGCTCCAGGTCTACAAGGATCAGACCGCGCCGCTCATCGCGTGGTACGAGGGCTCCGAGGCCCGGGTCGTGCCCGTCGAGGCCGAGGGATCGGTGGACGAGGTCCATCGGGACTTCCGCCAGGCCGTGGGCCGGTAGCCCCTCCGAGGAGCCGGGACGTGATCCACCTGCGCACCAACGAAGAGATCGACGCCATCGGCCGGGGAGGCGCCATCATCGGCAGCCTCCTGGACGCGGTGCGCGGCGAGATCGCGCCGGGCGTGAGCACGGCCGCGCTGGATCGGTTCTGTGAAGAATACATCCGGAGCCACGAAGGCGCCGTGCCGGCCTTCCAGGGTCTGTACGGCTTCCCGGGCGCGGTGTGCATCTCGCTGAACGAGGAAGTGGTGCACGGCATTCCCAGCCGAGAGCGGGTGCTGTCGGAAGGGGATCTGGTTTCCATCGACGTCGGCGTGCGCCTGGACGGTTGGTGCTCCGATTCGGCGTGGACGTTCCCGGTGGGCAAGGTGGGCGACGACGCCGTCGCTCTCATGGACGTGACGGAGCGCTCCCTGATGGCTGCCATAGACGCGGCGGTGCGGGGGAGCCATGTGGGGGACATCGGGGCGGCGGTCATGGCCACGGTGGAGGGAACGGAGTACGGGATCATCCGGGATCTGGTGGGCCACGGCGTGGGGAGAGACGTCCACGAGGAGCCCCAGGTCCCCAACGTGGGGCGGCCCGGACATGGGCCACTTCTCAGGGAAGGCATGGTCCTGGCCATCGAGCCCATGCTGTCGGCCGGTACGCCCCACATCCGGACGCTGGACGACGGCTGGACGGTGGTCACCGCCGACCAGACGCTGTCGGCTCATTTCGAGCACACGGTGGCCATCACGGCCGATGGACCGCGGATTCTGACGGGGTCCGCCAAGCCCGTGGACGTGGTACCGTGAGCGGGTCGCTCGCAGTGGCGAGGGCCCCGAGCGCGTCGGCCCGCCCGACGCTTGAAGGGGTTGAGGAGCCTGGTTATACTATAAAGCTCTGCCAGAAACTCATGTGGAGACTGGAATCGTGAAGGTCCGAAGCAGCGTCAAGCCGATGTGCGAGCACTGCAAGGTCATCCGCCGCCGCGGGGTGGTTCGGATCATCTGCAGCCGCAATCCAAAGCATAAGCAGCGCCAAGGCTAATCATGGCACGTATCGCAGGCGTCGATCTCCCCCGTGGGAAGCGGATCGAGATCGCACTCACGTACATCTACGGCATCGGCCGGTCCCGGGCGTCCAAGATCGTCGCCGACTGCGGCGTGGACCCGGACCGCAGGACCCAGGACCTCTCCGACGAGGACGTGCAGCGGCTCCGGCGCGCCATCGAGGCCAACTACAAGGTCGAAGGCGCGCTCCGGACCGAGGTGTCCATGAACATCAAGCGTCTCATGGACATCGGTTGCTACCGGGGGCTGCGGCACCGCCGTGGGCTGCCCGTCCGCGGCCAGCGCACGCACACGAATGCTCGCACGAAGAAGGGTCCCCGCCGGGCCATCGCGGGCAAGAAGAAGGCGACCAAGAAGTAGCACGGACGTCCAGGGCCTTCGGGCCGTGAACATCGATGCGGCGGTCTCCGGAGGCCTTCGGCGCCGGCTCGCCGCATCGCCATTGTAGGTGACAAGGATCAGGTAGGGACATCGTGGC
>JASFRY010000148.1:0-8797 GCA_050114675.1 Gemmatimonadota bacterium
CCTGCGCCGTAGCCACGTCGAGCCAGTCCGCCTCGCGGCGTTCGAAGTCCGTGCGCGGGCCCGGAGGCATGGTCGGCGTGCGGGCGTTCAGTAGCGGAGCATGGCCGAGATGGAGAAGTGGAGCCCTCCCACCCACTCGCTCTCGGCGACGTTGCTGATCCCCCGCTCCGGATTGCTGAACCCCGGAGGCGTCTTGATCTTCCAGAGAGAGAAGATGGCGTCTCCCCGCAGGGCCAAGCGGTCGGTGAGGTAGAGGTGCGTGCCGCCCCCCAGCGTTCCCAGGAAGCTCGTCCCGAAGGAGAAGCGGTCTTGGGTGTCGAGCTGCTGATCCACCTCCTGCGTGCCCCCCACGTTGAAGACCACACCGCCTCCCGCCACCAGGAAGGGCGCCAGGGCGTGCCAGCTCCGGTCCCCGGTGAGCGTGAACCGCAGCCGGGCATCCACCGTGCCCAGGAGCACGTTGGCTTCGCCGATCTTCCGGTCTCCCTCCAGACGGGCGGGATTGATGACGTCGCGGGTCCCGGAGATGAGGCCGCCTACGCCTTCGAAGCCCAGCGGCCCGGAGAGGCGGATCCCCCATCGGGCTCCGTAGTTGACGCCGCCGGAAGGTCCGAATCCGAAACGACCCGTGCCCACGGACGACGTTCCGGCGAAGACCCCGATCTCCTGGCGCGTCTCGACGAAGCGGAAGGGAGATGGAATGTTCTGCCCCGACAACGTGGCCGGCGCGGAAGCGAGCAGGGAGGCAGCCGCGAGGCTGCCCAGGGCGGTACGGACACGCATGGGAGCGGGAAACTCCTCTCCGGAGACGGATTCCGATTGACGCTCTTCCACGCCCCGGGCAGATTGAGGCCGGCAGGCCGGCCAGCCGGATCGGCATGGTCGCTCCTTGGTACTCTCTCCGACCGGGATCGTTTCAACCGTCATGGCCTTTCCTCGTGAGATGCGTCGAGTCGCCCGATGGGTGGCCTGCGCGGCGCTCCTCCTTCCCGGCCGGGCGCTGGGTCAAAGCCAGGCCCGGGTGCGGGTGGAGGAGAACCTCCGCAGGGAGCCCAACGGTCAGGTTCTGGCCCGCATGTCTCCCGGCGCGAGCGTCTCGGTGGTCGGGCGGAGGGACCGCTGGGTCCAGGTGGACGTGGACGGATGGGTCTGGGCCCGGTCGCTCCAGAAGGCGGACCGGGAAGGGTTCGATCTGGTCGTATCCGCGCCGGAAGGGGAGAACCTCCGCGACGCGCCGTCCGGGACGGTGGAGGGGCGCCTGAGCCGAGGCATGCTCCTGGGCGAGGTGGAGCGTCGACCCGGCTGGATCCACGTGCGGCGCAGGGCATGGATCTGGAGCCCATCGCTCCTCGACGTGGAGCCGGCGGCCGGGAGCGCACCGGCCTCCTCGGCGCCCTCGGCGGAAGCGCCGGTGGACGCCGCCCCGCACGGGGTGATCCGTGCCGGGGCCTCGGGTGCCCCCATCCTCTCGGCGCCGGGTGGAGATACGGTGGGCGTCGCCCGTGGGGGCGCGGAGCTGGAGGTCGTGGCCCGCCAGGGACGCTGGGCTCGTGTGCGCGTGGAGGGGTGGACCTGGCTTCCCCTCGCCGATTCCGCCGGGGCGGCGCAGGCGGAGACTCCGGACGATCGGGCTCTGACTCCCGCGAAGCTCAAGGCCGATCCTGCGGCCTACGCGGGCCGCATGGTCACATGGCAGCTCCAGTTCATCTCCATGGAGAAGGCCGAGAAGGTCCGCACCGACTTCTTCGAGGGAGAGCCGTTCCTCCTGGCCCGCTACGGCGGCGTCGACGGCCCCTTCGTGTACGTGGCGGTGCCGCCCGATCGGGTCCAGGCGCTGCGGGGCCTGGTGCCCCTGGAACGGATCACGGTGTCCGGTCGTATCCGCACGGGAGCCTCGTCCCTCACCGGGACGCCAATCATCGACCTCGTATCCCTGGATCGCTCCAGAGACTCGCGTTGATCCTTCGTGCGCGGCCTGCGGCCGCACTCCTCGCCCTGGGGCTGCTCCTTTCCACTGCGTGTCACGACACGCCCACCGAGCCGTCGGTCTCCCTCGAGGTCGTGCCGGCTTCGGGGAACGGACAGTACGCGCCGCCCTCCAGCGTCCTCGAGGAACCCCTGGCCGTGCTGGTCCGCCGCGTGGACACGGGCGCGCCGCAGGAAGGGATCCAGGTATCATGGTCCGTGGCGTCGGGCGACGCGTCGTTCGTCTCGGGCTCCGTGACCACGACCGGTGCGGACGGCGTGACCTCGGCCACGGTGCGCGTCGGCGGGACGGTGGGTGCGGTGGAGATCGTGGCGTCGATCCACGACCAACCGGATGCCAGCGCGACGTTTACCGCCCATGTGGTGGAACCTCCCACGCTCACGGAGCTCTCCAGCACGTCGGCGACGGCGGGCGACACGCTGACCCTCACCGGTTCGGGGTTCAGCAGCACGGCGCGGCAGAACGCCGTTCTCTTCTCGGGGATCCGCGGGGAGGTCCTGGAGGCCCAGCCCACGACGCTCCGGGTGGTGGTGCCGCCCTGCCTGCCCACCCGCTCGGTAGCCGTCACCGTCCAACTCGGTACTCTGGTGAGCGAGGCTCGGGACCTGGCCGTGTCCGACGCCGGGCGGTTCACGGTGATGGACACCGGCGAGAGCCTGGACGTGGACGACCTGTCGGGCGGCACCTGCGTCCGCCTGCAGGGCGGAGGTCCCTACCTGGTCGATGTCATGTCAACGGGAACGGTCGGGGCGGGCCGGTATGGGTACGCCTTCCGGGGTCTGGTCGACGGCGGTGGGGTCACCACGGCGGCGCCGCCGCCCTCCCCCCGGGCGACGCGCCCCGCCGGGTATGCCCAGCGGTTCGAGGAGGCGCTCCGACTCAGAGAGGACACCCTTGCCCGGACGTCTCCCCGCGCCGTCCCAGGGGAGAGTCCGTGGGGCGCGGCGGCAGCGGTGCCCGCCGTGGGGCATCACCGGTCCTTCAAGGTGCTCAATGCGGACAACGGCTTCGACGACGTCTCGGCCGTGGCGCGGGTGGTGAGCGACCAGGCCGTCATCTACCTGGACGAGACGGCGCCGTCCGGCGGCTTCAGCGACGCGGACCTGCAGGAGTTCGCCTCGGCCTTCGACGACGTCATCTACCCCACCGACACCAACGCCTTCGGAATGCCCTCGGACCTGGACGGGAACGAGCGGGTGGTGATCCTCTTCACCCCGGCGGTGAACCGCCTCACGCCGCGAGGATCGGATGGCTTTGTGGGAGGCTTCTTCTACGGCCTCGATCTGCTGGACCGGGACGGGAGCAATCATGCCGAGATCTTCTACGCCCTGGTTCCGGACCCGGCGGGCGTCTACTCCGATCCCCGCTCGGCGGACAGGGTCAAGGAGACGGTGCCCGCCATCCTGGCCCACGAGTTCCAGCACATGATCCACTTCAACGAGCGGGTGTTGAAGCGGGGTGCGGCGGGCACGGAGGCGCTCTGGCTCTCGGAGGGACTGGCCCAGATGGCGGAGGAGCTGGTGGGACGGGCCTACCTCGCCCGGGGGAATGCCCTGGAGGCTCAACGCTATCGCGACGGGGACGAGGACCGTGCGCGGCGCTACCTGGCACGTCCGGACACGGTGAGCCTCATCGTGTCCACGGGGCAGGGGTCCCTCCCCGAGCGAGGCGCAGGATGGCTGTTCACCTTGTACCTCTGGGATCGCTGGGACAAGGAGGCGACGCTCAGGAGCCTCACCCAGAGCCTGCGCACCGGGGTGACGAACGTGGGGGCGGTCACGGGGCTGCCGTGGCCCGAGGTCTTTTCCGACTGGGCAGCCGCCCTGGCGCTCAATCACGCGCCCACCGGCGTGCACTACGACCGCGACTACCCGACGGTGAACCTGCGAGCCCGGATTCGCGACGCCGACAACGCCTACCCCCTCCATCCCGAGGGGGTGGGGAAGGTGGACTTCGAGCGTTCCGGGCGGCTATGGTCATCTTCGGTGCACTACTACATTGTGGAACCTCCCACGGGGGGCTCGGCGGTGTTGAGTCTGGGTGGCGAGGGTGGGGGTGCGATTCCCGACGAAGCGGGCCTCCGCCTCCGTATCGTCCGGGCGTTCTGAAGCGGCGTGTGGGCCTGTGCCTCTTCTTCGGGAGGGCGCCGCGGGGACGGTCTCAACGAAGCCCACGAGTGCTGAATCTTCTCCTGGACCTCCTCGTAGGGAGAGGGGATCCCGCGAGGCAATCATCTGTTTCCGGCTGAGCGCATGCGCTGCTCCACCTGTGGCGAGACCCTAGAGCCGGGCACGGTCCAGTGCCCGACCTGCGGGACCAGCACGCCCGTCGGCATGGCGCTCACGCGTCCCGCGGGAGTAAGGCGTTGCCCCCGGTGCTCCTATCAGGGAGAGGGGATTCCCTACTTCCGGCGTGCCGGTCACGTGGGTCTCCTGGTGGGTGTCAGCCTCTTCACGTACGGGTTCGGCGGACTCATCTACTGGCTCGCGCGCCGCAAGCACCTGATCTGCCCCCGGTGCGGGCTGGGTTGGGAGCATGCGTCGCGGGCCCTGGCGCTCACGGGACCCGAGCCCGAGCGTCGCCTCGTGGAGTCGAACGCCGACGGGGAGCGTCTGCCCAGCGGCGGCGTGAAGCGTCGCGTCCTGGGAGTGAGCATGGTGCTGTTCGCCACGCTCATGGTCCTCGTGGGCTTCGTCGAGATGGAGATGGCGGCCGTGGCCGTGGGGAGCGTGGTGGGGGCGGCAGGGTCGCTGGCCTTCTACTGGGGCTGGCGGGGACAGCAGGAGCGTCGCCGAGCCATCATGCAGGGCCTTCAGCGCAAGATCCTGCGTCTCGCCACCCTGAAGGGGGGAACGCTCACGGTGACGGAGGTGGCTGCCGAGATGGACATCTCTCTTCCTGCCGCCGAGAAGATCCTCACCTCCATGGACGACGGCTTCAGGGTGCGCTCGGAGATCTCCAAAGAGGGGATCCTCTACTACGAGTTCCCCGAGGTCCGTCACCGCCACGAGCTCGGCCCCGGCGTCTGACTCCGACCCGGGCGCATATCCTGTCGGGAGCCCCCGACTCCTTCGTTGTGCGAGCGTGACGTGTGGGCTTACTTTGGGGAAGCTCTCCCATGACGCAGGAAAGACACACAATCCCGCCTATGCCGAAGTCCACCGTCCTGAAGCTGGATGACTACCGCGAGCGCCGCGGGCTGCGTCTCCGCCTTGCCACCTCGCTTTTCCGGTCCGACAGCAGTCGGTCGGAGCTGATGCGGCATCTGGCCCGACTGGCTGCCCTGCTGGACGCGGACCGCGTCGCCACGGTGTGGCTGGACGAGTACGGAGCCGGGATGGTCCATCCCCACGTTGTGCTGGATCTGCTCATGGACCGGCCCCGACGGAGATTCTCCGCCGATCCGCTCCGTCGTGCGTGGGAGGCCGGAGTTCCCGGCGTCGTCGAGTCCTCGGGAGGCAGCGGCGCTCCGTCGGCATGGACGCTGGCCGTGGCGCTGGGGAGCGACGGGACTCGGAGTTGGTTCCTGGTCGCGGATGGCGTGACGTCCCGTCCCGCCCTTTCCAGCGAGCAGCGGAACCGCGTGATGTTCCTGGCGGGAGAGTGCTCTGCCGTGGTCCTCCACCGGGACCTGGACGCGCTGGCGTCAGTGGACGCGGAAGCGACGCGGCGCAAGCGCCCGCGCTTCGCAGGCTGGCCCATCCTCCGGGACATCGAAGGCCGTGAGCGCGATGAGGCCGAGAGTCGGCGCATCGCGCTCCGCTTCGTGGTCGCGCGCCTGCCGCGCCTGCTACTGGAGGAGGACCTGGCGGTGCCGGAAGACCGCCTGAGGCAGCAGGCCGAGCGCGCCCGCGAGGAGATGGAGGCCAAAGGCGCCGACCTGGACGCGGGACCCGAGCGCAGCTCGTGGGAGCAGGTCCTCGACGCCTTCCAGGACGGCGACATCGAGGCGCTGGGTCGCGCCCTTCTCGCCATGGGCACGACGGTGGAGTCGCGAGGTCATCTCCATGGCGCCACCGAGTTGTACACCCTCGCCTACGAGCTCTTCGCGGCAACCGTGCAGGTCGAAGCCGCCGTGGAGGCGGCCCGCTTCGCCGGGCGATGCCAGCGTCGTCTGGCCCAGTGGGACGACGCACAGAGGTGGTACGCCATCGCCCGGGAGGTGGCCGAGGCAGCGGCGCTGGACGACAAGGTCGTGATCATCCTGGACGGCGTGGCCAATATCCACCGTGATCGCGGCAACCATCCTGCGGCGAGGGCTACCCTCGAAGAAGCTCTGGCCATGGCCCGAGGGCTGGACAACGGAACCGCGCTGGGCCGGGTCTTCCACGGGCTTCTGGCGCTGGAACACGTCGCCGGGAATCTGGGTGACGCCATCCGCTACGGCTGGCAGGCGATCCAGGCCTACGACACGATCCAGGACAGGACCGAGGGACTGGCCAGCCTCGCGGGGGCCCTCATCGATGCAGGGGAGCTCGAGGCAGCCGAAGACGCTTGGGCCATCGTGGCCGCCCAGGCCGAGCAGGAGTACTACCGACTCTTCGCGCTCGAAGCTCTGGCCTACGTAGCGGCGCTGCGAGGGGATGCTCCCCTCTTCGCGCGGCGCGCGGGGACGTCCGACGCACACAACTGGGAGGCGGGACCCGCCCTCGCCCACGCCGAGATCCTCCTGCACCGGGGCCTGGCCTACCGCGCGTTGGGTCTGGTTCCGAAGGCGCGCACCTGGTTGGCGCGTGCCGTCGCCTATGCGGAGAAGAACGGATTCGGCCGGACGCTCTTCGAGGCCGAAGAGGCCTTGCGCTCCCTGAGGGAGGGCGACACGGACGAATCACGGAAGACGCCGGAGCAACGTCCGACGCCTTCCGCGACGGTCCAAGCGAGAGAGGGCCTCAGGGAGATGCGCCGGCATCTGACCGGCGCACCCGCCTGAGGTCGGGGATTCAGCTGCCGGTGCCGGGCTGGATGCTGCCGGTGCCGGGCTGAATGCTGCCGGTGCCGGGCTGGATGCTGCCGGTGCCGGGCTGGATGCTACCGGTGCCGGGCTGGATGCTGCCGGTGCCGGGCTGGATGCTGCACGACGATCCGTCTTCGCAGTCGGGGGCGAGGATGGACGAGGTGCTGCAGGCGGCGGCTCCGACTGTCAGCGCCAGGACCATGAGCGTGCGGCGGATCGTCTTCATGAGCTGTTCCCCAGGTACAGAGGTGCATAGACAATCGAGGTGAAGGTCACCTCACCAGAGGGAAAGTCGTGGGCGCCCACAGGGGGCGTCCCATCATTTCGGCCATAGGGTGTGTCTTTTTCGAAGATCATGCCGTTTCTAGCGCTTCTCACCCGGGATGCAGGAGTCGAACGGGCGGTCCGCCTGGCGGTGGGCGAGCGGCATGTGGTCGCTCGGGCGGGGGCCTGGGATCGCCTGCGCTATCTGGTTCGGGAGCGTCCCACCACCTGTGTGCTCCTGGATGAGGCGTCCCTGCCTGCCGTCTCGGGGACCGCCGGGGCCGTGTCGGAGCTGCGGAAGCTGTTTCCCAGCCTGGCCCTGGTCTTGATCGCGCGACCGGACACGGATCCGTTCGACCTGCTGTGCCTGGGACGAGCGGGCATCGACCACCTCGTCCTGGTTCGCCTGGACGACCTCGAGCGCGACGTGCGCGAGACGGTGGCGCGGTCCCTTCGGTACGGGACGGAAGCTCTGGTTGCCCGCGCGACAAGCTCCTATCTTCCGGCGCGGCTGGTACGTGCTGTGCGCCTGGCTTTGGAGGGTGCGCAGCGTCAGTGGACCACCGAGATGTTGGCGCGCCGGATGGGGTTGAGTCGACCCCATCTCAGCGTGCTCCTCAAGGCGGCGGGTCTCCCTTCCGCCGGGCACCTGCTGGTGTGGGCCCGGCTCCTCCACGGAGGTCGGTGGCTGTCCGATCCAGGACGGAGCGCCGAGAGCGTGGCGCGCCAACTGGACTATTCGAGCGGAGCGGCGTTCCGTCGGGCGCTTCGGCGCTATGTGGGCCTCACGCCCACCGAGGTCGTGGAGCGCGGGGGAATCAGCGTGATGCTGAGCCGCTTTCTCGACCGGTGCGGGTTCGGCGACCGCCGCGAGGACCGCTCGGTGGCGTGATCCTACGAGACGAAGAAAGCACAGAACGGCCATGAGAGAGTTCGAAGACAGAGACGGAAGAAGCTGGATGGCGTCCGTGGGCTTCCGCGACGGATACGATTACAAGGGACGCTACTTCTTCGTGATGCGACCTGCTGACGACGAAGACGGCCAGGTGGAGCTCACCGACGTGCGCTGGAACAGTGAGCGCACGGCGCGCCGGACCCTGGCGACCATGTCGGTGGTGGAGCTCCGGAGGAGGCTGCGGCAAGCGGTGGGTCGTTCCGAAGCGCCCGCGGGTGTCTGAGGGAACCGGCTCCCCCGTCGCCTCCGTCGCTCGGGTCCGTGCGAGGGAGTATCCTGCCCTCGGACCCGGGATCTTCTTCAACGCCGCATCCTGGGGACTCCTCCCGCGGAGCGCCGCCGAGGAGGTTGCGGGTCTGACCCTCCGCCGCAATCGGGCCGGGGGCTTCGACGAGGATGAGTTCGGTCTCGTCCAGCGGCGCTGTCGTACGGCGGCGGCGCGGCTCATCGACGCATCGGCGGAGGAGATCGCGCTCGCTCCCAATACCTCCTACGGGGTGAATCTGGCTGCTTCCCTCGTCGGTGCGGGCACGCCGGGCACCGTGCTTGTGAGCGAGGGAGAGTTCCCCGCGAACGTCCTGCCGTGGATGGCCCTGGAGGCGCGTGGCTTTCGGGTCGAGCTGGTTCCCGTGGATGA
>JASFRY010000149.1:0-8794 GCA_050114675.1 Gemmatimonadota bacterium
CATCGTGACCGCCTCGGCGTTCCGCACGTTGGGCACCTGCACGATGGAGTCGATCTGGTAATAGGAGGAGAACAGAGGGTGGTCCCTGGGCAGCTCCACGATGGGCCGCCCGGGGAGCACGCGCCGGATGTTGGCCTCGAACCGGGCCCACTCCCGGGAGCCCCAGAAGTCGTCCACGATGAGGAGCCCGCCGGCGCTCAGGTAGTCCCGCAGCCCGTGCACCTCGTCCGGCGTCAGCTCCATCTGCCCCACTTCCACTGCGTAGACCAGGGGAAAGCGCCGGAGGTCCGGGTCGGCCAGGTCCACGGCGTTCTCGAAGCCGTAGGTATCCACGCGGACCATACGGTTCAGGACCACCAGGAACTGGCGATCCCCCTTCGGGAAGTCGGTGGACCACGCGGCGCGCCCACCCCACCACCCCCGGCGCCCGCCCGTGTAGATGGCCCGGGTCCAGTAGAGGGCATGTCGTCCCGGAGGCTCGTCGGCAGGCGGGAGCTTCAGGCGGATCTCCTCCGCCTCCCGGCGCGTCGGTCTCCGTATGCGGGGCAGGGTGTCCCCGGTGGGCACCTGCCTGGCCATGATCCCCGTCTCCACGTCACGCACCTCGTCCACACGGCCACAGGCCCCCGCGAACGCGGAGACCATCAGAACCGCCAGGGTCGAGCTGGCGCGGGAGGGTAGCCACATGGCCGGATCTGCGCTGAGGTCACGAGCGTGGCGGGTCCGTCTTCCTACGTCGGCTTCCGGGTAAGGTTCCTGGACCGCCCCGGGTGCACCCGCAAAGGGGCTCCGCCATCTCCAGGGACCCCCGGCCCCCTCCGACCCGTTGAATCTCCCGCTCCGGCGCTGCGTAGGGAGGGATGCCTTTCCCTGCCCAACAGGCGAGATTCGGGGCATGAGCACAGAGAGAAAGAGGGCACGACCCATGACCATGGCCGAGCGGAACGTCACCGTCCGCGATTTCCTCATCTTCCAGCTCAAGCTGTGGCTGGACGGTATCCACGACGCGGTGGTCATCGTGCTGTCCATCGGCGCCATCATCCTGGACATCCTCTCCGGCAAGGGCCGCCGGCCGCGCCTCTTCTATTCGGTGCTCCGACTGAGCGAGAAGTTCGACCACTGGATCAATCTCCACGGCGTCCTGGAGCAGATGGACGAGAACGCCGAGGACGGGCTGTTCGGAGCCAGCAAGGCGGGATCCGACACCCTGCTGGGTCGGCTCGAGCAGGTGGTGCGGGGCGGGGACGTGCCCCGGTCGCGGCGTGCGCGGGGGGTGCGTCCGGGGGAGGACGACGGGGCCTGACTTTCGCCGGGGCCTCTTTGCCTCCAGATTGGCGCCGTTTTTGGCGTCACTCCATGGAGGCATGATCTCTTGCGTCGTTTCGTCGCTCCGCTCTTCCTCGCGGCCCTGATCCTCGGGTGCAGGTGGCCGCTCTCCGCCCAGATCTCCAGCACCCGCACCGAGTCCGATCGTCCCCACATCGAGGCGGTGGAGGCCGAGACGCCCGTGCGCGTGGACGGCGTCCTCGACGACGACGTGTGGAGCCGGGCCCAGCCGGCGACGGGCTTCGTCCAGGCCGAGCCCAGGGAGGGCGAGAGGGCCACGGAGCGGACCGAGGTCCGCATCGCGTACGACGAGAACAACCTCTACATCGGCGCGTTCCTCCACGACGACGATGCCGGCGGCGAGGTGGTCACCGACATCAAGAAGGACTTCACCGAGACGACACAGGACGCCTTCGCGGTCATCCTCGACACCTTCCTGGACCGCCGCAACGGCTACGTCTTCATGACCAACCCCGAGGGGGCACGGGCCGACTGGCAGGTGGCCAACGAGGGCCGGGAGATCAACACGAGCTGGGACGCGGTCTGGCGCGTGCGCTCCCAGCGGACGGACGGGGGCTGGACCACGGAGATGGCCATCCCCTTCCGCGCGCTCCGCTTCGACGAGGCCGCCGGACGGCCGTGGGGTATCAACTTCAGCCGCCGGGTCCGCCGGAAGAACGAGCTGGACTACTGGTCGCCGGTGCCCCGGGCCTACGCCCTCACGCGCCTCTCCCTGGCGGGGGACCTGGACGGGCTTCCTCCGGCCGCGGGTGGACGGGACCTGAGGGTGAAGCCCTACGTCATGGGCGCCGAGGTCCGCGAGACGGGCACCACCGGCTACACGGCGCGCCGCGAGCTGGGCGTGGACGTGAAGGCCGGCATCATGGACGCCTTCACCCTCGACGTGACGGTGAACCCGGACTTCGCCCAGGTGGAGGCCGACGTCCAGCAGGTGAACCTCACCCAGTTCAGCCAGTTCTTTCCCGAGAAGCGGGAGTTCTTCCTGGAGAACTCGGGCCTCTTCTACGTGGGCGATGCCGCCCGCAACAACCGCGTCACGGTGACGCCCGTTCCCGACGAGGACCTGCTCCTCTTCTTTTCCCGCCGGGTCGGCGTGGCCGACGGCAAGGCCATTCCCATCCAGGCGGGCACACGCCTCACGGGCCGATTGGGCGGCACCAGCATCGGCGCCATCGCCATGCGCACCGACGGGGTGGAGGGGCTGCCGGGGAACGACTACGGCGTGCTGCGCGTGCGGCAGAACGTCGGCGAAGGCTCGGACATCGGGGGCCTCTTCATGATGCGGGATTCCCGACAGGGCGGTCCCAACGGCGACGATTACAACCGCGTCTTCGGGGTCGACGGCAATCTGCGCTTCCTCGGCACCATCGACTGGAACTCGTACCTGGTGGGCACACAGTCACCGGGACGCGACGGAGGCCAGTATGCATGGCGCACGTCGCTGAACCGCGAGTCCAACTTCATGCACATCAAGTTCGGCGCCATGCAGCTCGGCGAGAACTTCAACGACGACCTGGGCTTCTACCGCCGCACGGGAGTGCGCAAGTACTTCATCGACTTCGGGCTCCGTCCCCGTCCCGAGGCGCTCCGCCGCCACGGCATCCGGGAGATGCACCCCCACATCGTCTGGAACTACTACCAGGACCTGTCGGGGAAGATGGTGGCCAAGAAGCTCCACTCCGGATACACCTTCTTCCTGAGCAACGGAGGCTACTGGGAGCTGAGCGTGAACCCGGCCTTCGAGAAGATCGACGAGCCCTTCCACATCGCGCCCGGCATCGATCCCATCCCCGTCGGGTCCTACGGCTGGACCGAGTGGCAGCTCCGGGGGAACAGCGATCCCAGCCGCGTCCTTTCCGGGGGCTTCACCGGGATCATCGGCGGACTGTGGAGCGGTACCCAGCGCACGATCAACGCCAACGTCACCCTGCGCCCGTCGTACAAGTTCTTCCTGGAAGCCCGACTCCAGCGTACGTACGGGCAGCTGGACCTTCCCGACGCCGACTTCACCAAGACGTTCTGGACGTTCCGCTCCAACTACTCGTTCAACACGAACATGTTCGTGGACGCCCTCGTGCAGTACGACCCGGGCTCCGAGAAGATCAACACAAACCTCCGGTTCAACCTCATCCACCATCCCCTCAGCGACCTCTTCGTGGTGTTCAACGAGCAGCGCTTCGCCACGGGGCAGGGCATTCCCCCTGGACGAGGCCTCACCGTCAAGGTGACGCAGATGGTGGCATTCTGACGGGAGACCGATCCGGTGCGGTGGGGGCGCCCCCGTCGCGTAGCCAGGGGAGTGAAGTCTACCTCTTCCCCGTGTAACTTCCGCTCGGCTCCGGGCGTAGCTCTCTCATGAAGAGGGTCACCGCGCCCCGGCGTCCTCCCGGCCGGTGGGGGCGCCCGGGTTTCTCTGTGCAGGTGCGGAACACGATGAATGCGAAGCGCCGTTTCCTGCGGTCTCCAGGTTGGGGCTGGAAGGGCGCCGTCGCCTCCCTGACCCTCCTGGTCGCATGGTTGCCCCAGGGATCGGCCCTGGCCCAGGAGCCCGCCGACCCACCGGGCCTGGAGCTGCCGGTGGTCGAGGACACGCTCCCCAACGGAATGCGGTTCATGGTGCTCACGCGACCCGGGGCTCCGACGGTCTCGTTCGTGCTCCGCTTCGACGTCGGATCCGTGAACGAGGAGCCGGGCCGGACGGGCATGGGGCATCTCCTGGAGCACCTGCTCTTCAAGGGGACCACCACCATCGGGAGCGAGGACCTCGACCGGGAGCTGGCGCTCTTTCCCAGAATCGACGCCGCGGAAGGGTTGTTGGCTCGCGCTCGCGCCCAGGACGCCGACTCCTCCGTCGTCGACTGGCTGCTCCAGCGGGCCCGCATGCTCGAAGACTCGGCGGCCGAGGTGGCACGTCCCGATGCGTTCACCCGGATCCTGACGGAGAACGGCGCCCGCAACGTGAACGCCACCACCACCTACGAGTCGACCACCTTCTACATGCGCCTGCCGGCGAATCGGGCGGAGCTCTGGTTCGTCATGGAGGCGGATCGCATGGCCAACCCGGTCTTCCGGGGGTTCTATACGGAACGCGACGTGGTGGCCGAGGAGCGGAGGAGCCGCGTGGAGACCACGGCGGCAGGTGCGCTCATGGAGGCGTTCTACCGCACGGCCTACCGGGAGCACCCCTACGGAGTCCCGGTGATCGGACGCATGTCCGACATCGAGAGCCTGCAGCGGGCCGAGGTCCGTCGCTACCACCGCCGCTTCTACGGTCCGGACAACGCGGTGGCGGCCATCGTGGGCGATGTCGACCCTGGGGAGGTCCTGCGTTGGGCCCGGAAGTACTTCGGACCCATCCCCCCGGCCGAGAAGCCCGCCGCGGTCACGACGGTGGAGCCACCGCAACAGGGTGAGCGCCGCGTAGAGGTGGTGTCCGACGCCGCGCCCCAGATCGCCATGGGCTGGCATGTGCCCAGCGGCTACAGTCCGGACATGCCGGCGCTGTCGGTGCTGTCCCGCTTGTTGGCCGGCGGCAAGACCTCCCGTCTGTACCGCAGGCTGGTGACGGAGGAGGATCTGGCGGCCTGGGTGAGCGCCTCCGTCGGCCCGGCCTTCCGTTATCCCCAGCTTCTCATCATCCAGGCGCAGCCCCTGGACGGTGTGAGTTCCCGGCGCCTGGAGGCCGCGGTCTACGACGAGCTGGCTCGCCTCCGTCGAGAAGCCCCATCGCCCCTGGAGTTCAGGCGGGTGCGGAACCAGCTGGAGGTGGCGGACGTGCACCGCCTGGCCTCCAACCTGGGCCTCGCCTTCCAACTGGCCGAGTCCGCGGCCTGCTACGGAGATTGGCGGGAGACCTTCCGGTCGGGTCAACGCATCGAAGCGGTCACCCCGGACGATGTGCAGCGGGTGGCCCGGGTCTACCTCAGGCCCGAGAACCGGACGGTGGCGACGCTCGTGAAGCCTTCCACGTCCACGGCCACGGAGGGGCGCAGGCGATGAGGTGCCGACGGCGGGTGCGGCGGTCCTGGCTCGTCCTGCCCCTGTCGCTCCTGGCCCAGGGGTGCGCAGTGGGTGGATCGGGTGGGGCCGCCGGCGGGGTGGGGCCCGCAGGACGGTCCGAGGGACCACCCGTGGGACGCGACGTGGTGGATCGCCTCGAATACCCACCGCTCCGCTTCACGCCGCTGCGGCCCGAGCGCTTCACGCTGTCCAACGGTGTTCCCGTGTTCTTCCTCAGGGACGCGTCGCTGCCCCTGGTGAGCGTGTTCGTCGACATGAAGGGGGGCCACGTCTACCTCCCGAGACAGGACTTCGGCGCGGCGTCCGCGCTGCTTCCGCTGATGCGGAACGGCGGCACCGCGTCGCGATCGCCGGATTCCGTGGACGAGATCGTAGAGTCCAACGCCCTGGGCCTGAGCACGTCGGATGACGGAGAGCGGATGGTGGTGGGGGTCAACTCCCTTCGTCGCCAGATGGGTCTGGCCCTGGACCTGTGGGCGGATCTTCTGCTCCACCCGCGCTTCGATTCGGCTGCGGTGGAGCGGTGGCGCCTGGAGGAGTTGAACGCTATCGGACGAGACCGGGACTTCCCCGGTACGTTGGCCGTGTTGGAGTTCAACCACCTGCTGTACGGGGATCACCCCCTCGGCTGGATCATGAGCGAAGCGGACCTGGCCCCCGACCTGGTGACGCCCGCGCGCCTCGCCGAGATCCATGGTCGTGTGGTCTGTCCCCGGACGGCGGTCATCGGCGCCACGGGTGACGTGACCCGGGAGGAGCTGCAGGAGGCGTTGGAGCGGGTGCTGAAGGAGTGGCGACCCTGCGCGCGGGGACTCGACGCGCCACCCCCTCTCGAGCTCCACGCGGATCCCGTGACGTACGTGATCCCGAGCTCGCTGAGTCAGAGCACCATCGTTGTGGGGCAGCCCGGGGGCGTCCTGCTGCAGGACGATGCCGACTACTTCGCGTCGCGGGTGGCGAACTGGCTCATCGGCGAGAGCGGCCTCACGAGCCGGCTGGCCACGCGGCTCCGGACCGACTCCGGGCTCGCCTACAGCGCCGCGTCCATCTGGGGCGCGTCGCCGGACCACGCGAGGATCTTCGGCGCCATCACGCACACCCGGAGTGACCGCACCCTGGACGCCCTGCGGATGATGACGGAGACCATCGACAGCGTGCGCGTCGATCCGCCGGACGAAGCCGAGATCGAGCTTGCCCGCCGCGACCTCGTGAACGGGTTCGTGTTCGGCTTCGACGACCCGCTCCAGGTGGTGGCCCGGCAGGTCCGCTTCCTGGCACTCGGCCTCCCGCCGGACTGGCCCGACCGATACGTCCGCGGTGTCCGGGCCGTGGACAGGAGGGACGTGGGCCGCGTGCTGCGGAAATACCTGGACCCCGAGAGATTCACCACGCTGATCCTCGGTGACACCGCCCACTTCGACCTGGACCGGGTGCGTCCCTACCGTATCGTGGAAGCCCCGGGGATCAACAACCGATGAGCATCCCGCGCTCAGGCCTCCTGGCCGCCGCCGTGGTCGTCGCCGTAGCGTCGGCCCTCGACCCTACTCCGGGTGCTGCCCAGGCCCGTCCGGATTCCTCTGCCTCGGACCGCGCCGTGGGCGTCACGGGGTGGGTCAAGGAGCGGGACACCGAGGTCCCGGTCATGGGCGCCGATGTCGTGCTGAGGCCGTCGACCGGTACCGGGATCGCGGCCGCGGCGGAGACGGGCGAGGAAGGGGGATTCGATCTGGGGATGGTGTCACCGGGGACCTACGTCATCGAGATCACGCGGATCGGCTACACCACGCTGTCCGACACCGTCGGGTTCGTGGATGGGCCCCCGGCGGTGCTCTCGGTGTTCCTGACCCCGGAAGCCATCGACCTCGAGCCCATCACGGTCATCGTGGACCAGACCACGAACCCGATCCTCCAGGGATTCGAGCGACGCAGGGCGCTGGGGATCGGGGCCTTCATCACGCGCGACGACATCGAGAGGCGGCACCCCACGAAGGTGTCCGACCTCTTCCGCTCGGTCCCGTCGGTGCACGTCACCACCTCGCCGCGGACGGGTGACGGGATCCTCACCATGCGCGGAGGGTGCCGGCCAGGCATCGTCATCGACGGAGCACCGGTCAGCTCCGGGGTCAGCCTGGACATGACGATGAGCCCGCAAGACGTGGAGGCCATCGAGATCTACGGACTCGCCAATGCTCCCGTCCAGTACTCCCGCAGCCAGTGCGGCACGATCATGGTCTGGACGCGCGTGACGCAGCGGACGGCGGGCGACGGCCACCCGTGGCGCATGGCAGCCTTCATCGGTGGGATCATCGCGGCGCTCGTCCTGATCCGGTAGGGCGCCGGGCAGGCTGACGGGAGGCGTCGCGGGCCGCGATGTCGCATCTTGGGCGCCGTTTGCTCGCGCCGCGCGCCGGGGGCCTGGTCCGAGGCCGAAGGAACGTATTGCGTCGTGCAGGGGGATGTACGAATATCCCGTATGCACCACGACCGTGACAGGCCGGCGATGTTCACGGGCGTGGGGCGGCTGCCGAGTTTCGCCTGCCTGCCAAGACACACCTTCCTGCCAAGACACACCCTGCTGCCCAGGCCCTCCCATCTCCTGCCCAATCCTGCCCGGATAGCGTGCGGCTTAAACGCGGCACATTGACAGTCCAGTCGAAAAGGGAGAGTGCGATGAGAGTCCTACGTATGACGCTCTTGTCCGCGGTCATGCTCCTGTGCGGGGCCGCCCTGGCCTCAGCGCAGCAGTACGGAGCCGTGACCGGACTTGTGACAGACGGGGCCACGGGCGGGCCCCTGTCCGCTGTGCAGATCCAGGTCGCCAACACCAACATCGGCGGCCTGACCAACGCGGACGGACGCTTCCTGCTTCCCCGGGTGCCCCTGGGTCAGCAGACGATCCGTGCCATCCGCATCGGTTACGCACAGCAGAGCCAGACGGTAACCGTGACGGCAGGCGGTACCGTGTCCGTCAACTTCACGCTCGAAGGAAGCGCCGTGGCCGTCGAGGGGCTGGTGGTGACGGCCACCGGAGAGCAGCAGCGCACCCGTGAGGTGGGTGTCGCCGTCGGCAAGGTGAACATGGACAACGTTTCCCTCGCGGCGAACGCCAACATCTCCAACACCCTCCAGTCGCGCGTGCCGGGCGTGACGGTGACACAGGCCGGCGGGACGACCGGGACCGGGTCCCGGATCCGCATCCGCGGGTCGGCGTCCATATCCCTCAACAACTCGCCGCTGATCGTCATCGACGGTGTGCGAGCCAGCAACAGCACCGGCAACTCCATCGGTGTCGGCGGGCAGGACGTGAGCCGCCTGGACGACATCGCCGCCGAGGACATCGAGAAGATCGAGGTGCTGAAGGGGCCTGCGGCGTCGGCCATGTACGGGACGGCCGCGGCCAACGGTGTGATCGTGATCACGACGAAGA
>JASFRY010000150.1:0-8760 GCA_050114675.1 Gemmatimonadota bacterium
ACCGCCAGAGGCCAGGACTCGGCGGGAGCCCCGGCCCGGTCCGACGAGGTCACCTGTACCGTGATGGACTCGTGGTTGAGGGGGAGCCACGTCACCGCCGACGCCGACGCGACGCCGGGGGTGCGGGCCAGTGCCTCGACGGCCCGGTCCACGTACGCCAGCCGCTCCTGGGCCGAGGGGTAGTCGTTGGTCGGCAGGATGGCCTCGGTCACCACCAGGTGATGGGGCTCGAACCCCAGGTCCACGTCCTGTATGGCGGCCAGGCTGCGGAGCATGAGCCCGGCGCCGGTGATGAGGACCACGGCCAGCGCCACCTGCGCCACCACGAGGATGCTGCGACCCCGGGTCCCCGATCCCGTGGCGCCCCGGCTCCCCTCTTTGAGGCCGGCGGTGAGGCGAGCCCGGGCGGCGGCCACTGCGGGCCACAGGCCGAACGCCAGGGGCGTGAGCATGGTGATGGCGACCGAGAAGGCCAGGACGGTGCCGTCCACGGTCATGTCGCCCACCCGGTAGAGCTCCTCGGGAAGCACCGGCGCGATCAGCCCCACGGCGGCGTTGGCCACCAGGACACCGAGGACGCCGCCGGCCACCGCCAGGATGAGACTCTCGGTGAGAAGCTGACGGACGAGGCGACCCCGTCCGGCTCCCAACGCCCCGCGCACGGCCATCTCCCGCGACCGGGCGCTCCCCCGGGCCAGGCTCAGCCCCGCCACGTTCACACAGGCGATGAGGAGCACGAAGACCACGGCGCCCAGAAGCACCATGGACGTCGTGGAGATGGCATCCCACGCGAAGTTGAGCGCCTCCCGGAGCGGCTTCACCGTGACGCCGGCCATGCGGCCGTCGGCCTCGGGGTGGAGGGCGGCGAGCTCGGTCTGAATGGGAAGCAGGTCCGCCCGGGCGCGTTCGGCGGTCCAGCCGTCTCGCAGACGCGCCACGATCTGGAGGTTCATGCGGCCGCGGTCCACGGTGGCGTCCTGCCGAAGCGGGAGCCACAGGCGTGCCGTCCCGAAGGGGAAGTTGAAGCTCTGCGGCATGACGCCCACCACCGTGTATTGCACCCCGTCCAGGGTGATGGTGCGGCCCAGGATCTCCGGGTCGGCCTGGTACCTCCGCTGCCACAGTGACGCGCCCAGGAGCACAACCGGGTCCCCGCCGGGCCGGCCTTCCGCAGCCGTGAAGCCCCGTCCCAGGAAGGGCTCCACACCCAGCACGTCGCCGAAGAGGTTGGCCGTGACCGAGGAGTACTGCACCTGCTCGGGTCCTTCCGGGCCGGTGATGTTGGCCACGCCGTACTGGTACGCGCCCATGTCCTCGAAGGCGTGGGTGCGTTCCTGCCAGTCCAGGACCTGCGGATAGGAGAACCGGTCCATGTCCCACCCCGTGACCGGGTTCGCCTGGTTGACCTGCACCAGCGCGTCCGGGTCCGCATAGGGGAGCGGCCGGAGCAGGTAGGGGTTCATGGCGCTGAAGATGGTCGTGTTGGCGGCGATGCCGAACGTGAGGGTGAGCACCACCAGGGCCGCATAGCCCGGCGAGCGTCTCAGGGTCCGGACCGCGTATCTCACGTCCTGCCACAGATCGTCCAATGACATGGCTCTCCTCTCCTCCCGTCCCCTCTTGGTCTGGATCCGCTCCATGACGGCGCGGCTCTCTTCGAGATCCCCGAACCGACGCAGCACTTCCAGCCGGGCATCCTCCGGGATCCATCCGGCCTCCACCAGCTCCTCCTGGGCCTCCTCCAGGTGGAAGGTCAGCTCCTCTTCCACCGACGCACGTGCGTCATGGTCGGAACGTCGGTTGAGTCGGAACGTGCGCCGGAAGTCGCGGGGCATGGCGGTGCTATCCCTTTTCCGGTGCCGGCTCGAGGATGCGGAAGACGGCCGCGGCGTATTCGCGCCAGAATCCCGCTTCCCGGTCCAGCTGGCGTCGGCCCGCTCGGGTGATTCGGTAGAACTTCGCCCGCTTCCCCTTCTCGGAGATGCCCCACTCCCCTTCCACCCAACCGCTCTCCTCCATGCGATGGAGGGCCTGATAGAGGGCGGCGTCCTGGAGCTCGAGGACGCCCCTGGAGCGAGATCGGATGGCCCGTGACATGGCGAACCCGTGGAGCGGACCCTCGGTGAGGGTCTGGAGGATGACCAGGTCCACGGTGCCGGGAAGGAGGCCGCGTTGGCTCGGGCTCATGATGGGTCGACCCATGACGGAATCCACATCGCCGGGATGCCCCCGGCCGGTTACCTCACTTGATGAGGTAATCACACGGGAACTCTACGATGGGGTGGAGCCGGAGGTTTCAGGAGGGCGTCGTGCGCGTGGTCCCGATACCGTCGGGACCACGCTGGAGGCGCCGGCGCGTCCGAAAGGCGTCGGACCTGGCGCCGCCGAGCGGAACCGCGCGCCCGTTCCCGGGGTTTGGAGGCTCGAACCTCGTCCCGCAACCGCGACGCATGCCATGGCGCTCCACGCCCTCCTGCAGGCCGGATCGGACAGCGGGCTCTCGGCTGCCCTGTCCGGGAGCCCCCTGGCGGCCGTGGCCACGCTCTTCGGAGCGGGGGTCCTCACGAGCCTGACGCCGTGCGTGTACCCCATGATCCCCATCACGGCGTCGGTCATCGCCGGGACCAGCCGGGAAGGACAGAGCAGGGGACGCACGGTGGGGCTCACGCTGACCTACGCTGTGGGCCTGGCCCTCGTCTATGCCCTGCTCGGCGCCGTCGCGGGGGTTACGGGGACCCTCTTCGGCACGGTCAGCGCCAGCCCGTGGGCGCTTCTCGTCATCGGCAACCTCCTCCTCCTCTTCGCCCTCGTCATGCTCGACGTGCTTCCGTTGCCCGTGCCGCGTCGCCTCATGCAATGGGCCGGGAGTCGAGGAGGGGGGTCCTACGGCGCCGTCTTTCTGCTGGGGGCCAGCTCTGGCGTGGTGGCGGCGCCCTGCGGTGCGCCGGCCTTCGCCGTGGTGCTCACCTGGGTGGCCGCCACGCAGGCCGGCCTCATGGGGTTCGTCTACCTCTTCGTGTTCTCCCTGGGTATGACGGCGCTCCTCATCGCCGTGGGACTCTTCTCGGGAACGCTCACGCTGCTTCCGCGCTCGGGTTCCTGGATGGTTTGGGCGAAGCGCGTCGCGGCGGTGATCATGATCGCCATGGCCCAGTACTACTTCGTGAAGGCGGGATACAACCTATGACGGTACGACGCGGGACGACCCTTGCCACGATGCTTCTCACGCTCCCGGCGCTGCTCGCGGCCCTGCCGGGAGTCGCCTGGGCCCAGGGCGTGAGCCTCCCGCCGGGGACGCAGGCTCCCCCCGCCCAGCTTCAGGACCTGGACGGAAACCCGGTGCAGCTCCTGGACTATGTGAAGGGAAAGCCGGCCCTGGTGGAGTTCTGGGCCACCTGGTGCGAGAACTGCGCGGCGCTCCAGCCCCAGATGGATCGCATCCAGGCGGACTATGGAGACCGGATCGACGTGGTCGCCGTGGCGGTGGCCGTGGCGCAGACGGTGCGCCGCGTCAAGCGGCACCTGGAGCAGCACGATCCCGGGTACCCCTACTTGTGGGACGCCCAGGGGAATGCGGTACGAGCCTACAAGGCGCCCACCACGTCGGTGGTGGTCATGCTGGATGCCGACGGGAAGGTGGTCTACACCGGGGTGGGCCCGAGCCAGGACCTGGTGGGCGAGGTGAAGAAGCTGCTGGAGTCGACGAGCGCGCACTGAGCCCGCGCGTGCGCCGAAGGGAAGAGGGGAGGGACCCGGCCGGGTCCCTCCCCTCGGTGTCTTCAGCGGGCCGAGCGCCGCTTCGGCGCGGGTCCGCCCGGGCGCTCCCTATCCTTCCGGCTGCGGCGTCACCTTGTCGATCATGGCGCCCAGCTCCTCGTAGGCCTTGGGATCGACCTGGTGGAACTGGGGGATGACACCGGCCACGCGTCCGTCGGGACCGATGACGATCACGGTGCGGCTCTCCACCGAGCCGTTGGCGCGCAGGCTGCCCCCGAACTTCGTGTACGTGGCGCCGTCGTTGGCGGCGTCGCTGGCGAAGACGAAGGGGAAATCCAGGTCCTTGAGCCAGGACTGCAGCGCCTCCGGCGAGTCGTTGGAGATGCCGATGAGGACGACGTTCTGTCCGTCGTGGAAGAGGCTTGCGTACTGATCACGGTACGCTGTCATCTGGACCGTTCAGCCCTTGGTCCGGACCTTGAAGAAGAAGGCCAGGACGACGGTCTCTCCGCGGTAGTCGCTGAGGCGCACGGGGTTCTTCAGGACGCCGTAGCGCGTGGCCCCGGGGAGGGCGAAGTCCGGGGCCATCTCACCTACGGCGATGAGCCCGGATCCTGCCTCCTGGGCGCCGGCTGCGGCCGGCGCCGCGAGCCCCAGCGATCCCGCGAGGAGCGCGAGTGCGACGGTGCGGCGCATGGGGTCTCCTCGGTGGCGGGAAGGTTGATCGATATGGGCTCAATATCGAACGATGAGACGGGAGCGGCCAGGGGCCGGGCCTTCCTGCCCCTACCGCATCGAGCCCCGCGGCGGCGTGATCATGATGTGGGCGCCCGGGGTCCCCGGGAACATGAGCCAGGGGCCGCCGGCGCTGGGCTCGGTGCTCAGCCCGGTGCTCTCGGACGTGGCATCGGGCGTGTAGATGGTCCACCGGAGGTAGGGATCCAGGATGTCCCCGGTGCCGGGCTGGAAGGTGCTCCCGGTGAGGATGTAGTTCACCGAGCCCATGGGGATGTCCAGCTTCCCCTCCTTGTACTCGTCCCAGCGGGCCTTCTCGCGTTTCTGACCCGTCACACCCTCGGCCCGGAGCTCCCGGCCGCGGGCGAAGAAGGCCTCCAGGCCCCTGAAGTGGCACGACACCTCGAACCGCTCGGCGGTGGGGTCGGGCGCCATGCAGATGAGCTCGTTGGTGCCTTCGCGGAGGGTCACCCGCTCACCCGACTCGTCGAAGCCCTGGACCGTGGCACCGTCGCGCATGTCGGAGGGCGCCGCCTGAACGGCCAGGCGGATCTGAAGCTCGGCAGGGAGGCCGCTCCAGTCCTGCTGGGCGGCGAGGGGGGCGGCGGTCAACACGGTGATCGCCGCGGCCAGGGTCAGTGAGGCGGAGCGCGTCGAGGGCATGGCAGGGTCTCGGACAGAGGTGCGAGGAATCCGGTAAACCTGGGTGTCGGACCTTCCCGGTTCAAGGATCATCATGCTCCCGCACCCTTGTCCCGCCCGGGGGACACGCCCCAATCTGACCCTCCGACCCTATCCACCCACGGGAGGAGGACGACCGATGCTCCGGTCCGCGCTCCGTGCCGCCACGTTGTGCGTGCTGGCGGTGACACCCCTCGCCGCCCAGTCCCGGGCCGATGCCCTGAAAGCCATCCGGTTCCGCTCCGTCGGGCCCACCAACATGGGGGGACGCACGACCGACGTGGACGGGATCCCCGGCGACCCCACCACGTTCTACGTGTCCGGCGCCGACGGCGGCATCTTCAAGACCACCAATGGCGGCATCACCTGGCGGGAGATCTTCAACGACCAGCCGGTCTACTCCATCGGCGCGCTCCAGGTGGCTCCCTCGGACCACAACGTCCTCTGGGTCGGCACCGGCGAGGGCGATCCCCGCAACTCCACGTCCTACGGCAATGGCGTCTACCGTTCCCTCAATGGCGGTGAGACCTGGACCTACCTGGGGCTCGGCGACACCGAGCGCATCAAGCGGATCATGGTGGATCCCCGGGATCCCGACGTGGCGCTGGTGTGTGCTCTGGGCCACGCATGGGGTGCCAACGAGGAGCGGGGGGTCTTCCGCACCACCGACGGTGGAAAGACGTGGGAGAAGGTCCTGTATGTCGACGAGGACACGGGATGCTCGGACCTGACCATGGATCTGTCCAACCCGCGCATCCTCTTCGCGGGCATGTGGACGTTCCGGCGGCTGCCCTGGCGCTTCGACGACGGCGGCAAGGAGACGGCCGTCTATCGCTCCCTGGACGGCGGCGACACCTGGCAGAAGCTCCACCTCACCGACGCGCCCATGGCGCGCATCGGCGTGGACATCGCCCAGAGCCACCCCGAGACGGTCTACGTCATCTCCGAGATCCCCGACATGAAGGGCGAGCTGTGGCGCTCCGACGACCGGGGCGAGACATGGCGTGTCGTCAACACCGATCCCAACATCAACTTCCGGCCGTTCTACTACTCCGACATCCACGTGGACCCCACGAACCCCGAGGTCCTCTACACGCTCTCGGGTCGTCTGAGCAAGTCCACCGACGGCGGGCGGACCTTCCAGCGTATCGCCAACGACGTCCACGGCGACCACCAGTCGTTCTGGATCGACCCGGCCGACTCGAACCACCTCATCAGCGGCTCCGACGGCGGCTTTCAGGTCTCCTTCGACGCCGGTGAGAACTTCGACGTCATCAACAACGTCACGCTGTCCCAGTTCTACGAGATCTTCACCGACGACCGGGACCCGTACTGGATCTGTGGCGGCCTGCAGGACAACGGGCATTGGTGCGGCCCGTCCAACTCGCTGAACCGGCCGGGGATCCTCAAGGACGACTGGATCAACCTCTCCGGCGGCGACGGCTTCTACGCCGTGCCGGTTCCGGGGATGCCGTGGCTGGTCTACACCGCCAGCCAGGGCGGCAACATCATCCTCAACGACACGCGCACGGGGGCGAGCCGGAGGGTGCACCCGTACCCCAAGATCGTGGGCTCGGCGGGCGACGCCATCGTGAACCACCGCTACCGGTTCAACTGGGACGCGCCCATCGCCGTGTCGCCCCACGATCCCGCCACCGTCTACTTCGGCGGCAACGTCCTCTTCCGGAGCCGTGACTTCGGGAACTCCTGGGACGTCATCAGCCCCGACCTGACCACCGACGACCCGGCCAAGCAGCAGTCGTCGGGTGGAGAGATCTACACCGACAACACCGCGGCCGAGTTCTACACCACCATCGTGACCATCGCCGAGTCACCGGTGCAGCCCGGCGTGATCTGGGCGGGCACCGACGACGGGAACATCCAGGTCACGCAGGACGGTGGCGACACGTGGGCCAACGTGGCACCCAACGTGGAGGGCATGCCCGAGGGCTCGTGGATCTCCAAGATCGACGCGTCGTGGCACGACGCGGGCACGGCGTGGGTGGCTGTGGACGACCACCGCTCCGACGACTTCACCCCCCACGCGTACGTGACCCGTGACTACGGCCGGACGTGGGAGGACATCTCCGACGGCCTTCCCGGGGACGACTACGTGAAGGTGGTCCGCGAGGACCCGAAGAACCCGGATCTCCTCTACCTGGGGATGGAGCGCGGCCTGTTCGCGTCGTGGGACGGGGGAAAGAGCTGGACGAGCATCCGCAACAACATCCCGCCGGTGTCGGTGCGGGACATCAAGATCCAGCGGGAATTCGACGACCTGGTGGTGGGGACCCACGGCCGTGGCGCGTATATCCTGGACGACCTGTCGGCGTTCCAGGAGCTGGGCGACGCCATGGCCGACCCCGACGGCGCCTACCTCTTCCCCATCCGCTTGGCCACGCGGTGGCAGATCGCCAACAAGGACGCCAACCTGGGGCAGCGGCGCTGGCGGGGCGACAACCCGCCCGAGGGTGCCCTCATCCGCTACTACCTGGCGGCGGCACCGTCGGAGCCGCTGACGCTGGAGATCTCCGATGCCCAGGGGCACGTCGTCTCCACCTCCACGCTCCGCGGCGCCAAGCCCGGCGTGAACGAGACCACGTGGAATCTCCAGTACGAGGGACCCACGCCCATCC
Source organism: Gemmatimonadota bacterium (assembly GCA_050114675.1). Classification (GTDB taxonomy): domain Bacteria; phylum Gemmatimonadota; class Gemmatimonadetes; order Longimicrobiales; family Gaopeijiaceae; genus SZUA-318. The sequence continues at coordinate 7,770 of JASFRY010000150.1, forward strand.
CCGGTGAGGACGAGGGTGGCTTCGGACGCTTCGGGGGCGGCGGGCCCACGGCCGTTCCCGGGACCTATACCGCCACCCTCGAGGGTGACGGGTGGGAGCGGTCGCAGACCTTCGACGTGCGCGGTGATCCCCGGGTGGAGATGACCGAGGCCCAGTACCGCGCCCAGTTCCAGGCGGTCATGGCGCTCCGGGACCTGACGAGCCGCATCAACCACTCCATCGGGACCGCCGAGTCGGTCATGAAGCAGCTCGACGACCTCGCCGGGACGCTGACGGGCATGGGTGACGACGCATCCCTCATCCAGGAAGTGAAGGACGCCCGGGCGGCGGTCCAGGAGGTGAGCGACGAGTACCTGCGGCGGCCACCGCCGCGCATGGGCTACCGTCAGCGGCCCCGGGTCAGCGAGCAGCTCCGCACCCAGATGGGCGCCATCAGCGGCGTGGAGGCGCCGCCTACCGAGCCTCAGACCGCCCGCGTGGAGGAGCTTCGGGGCCAGGTCCAGGAGGCCATCGACGCCCTCAATCAGGTCCTGGACACCAAGGTGAAGGCGCTCAACGACGAGTTGGGCGACAGGCCCCACATCATGATCGACCGGCCGCGGGTGATCTCGTAGACCACTCTTCTCGTCCTCGCTCCAACGGTGGAGGTCCGACACGCCATGGTCACGTCCGCACGAGGGATCCTCTCCGGTCTCCTGGCCGTCATGGCTCCGGGTATGCTTCCCGGGGGGGCGCTGGCGGCCCAGTCCCTCCCTCCCGTGGCCCTGGTGGAGATGCCCTACTCGGGGAGTCGCAACGTGCCTGAGCTGTCGGGCGGGCCTCGCTACCTGGTGGACGGCGGTATCGCGGATACGTTGCGTGCTCGGGGGGCGACGCTGAGGCCCATCAGAACCGTGACCCTCGACGCCCGGGACGAGAGGGAATACGGCGAATGGCATCGCATGGGGCTGGCCAACGGCCATCTGGCCGACATGGTGGCGGAGAACCGGCG
>JASFRY010000151.1:0-8737 GCA_050114675.1 Gemmatimonadota bacterium
GCCATTCGTGCAGGTCGGAACTTACCCGACAAGGAATTTCGCTACCTTAGGACCGTTATAGTTACGGCCGCCGTTTACCGGGGCTTCAGTTCAGAGCTTCGGGTTACCCCTGACCCCTCCCTTTAACCTTCCGGCACCGGGCAGGCGTCAGTGCCTATACGTCGTCTCAGCGACTTCGCAGACACCTGTGTTTTTGCTAAACAGTCGCCTGGGCCGATTCTCTGCGGCCTGCTTGGGCTCCCTCCGCTACGGAGTTCACCTACCACAGGCTCCCCTTCTCCCGAAGTTACGGGGACATTTTGCCGAGTTCCTTCTCCGCAAATCACTCGAGCACCTTAGGCTTCTCGCCTCGCCTACGTGTGTCCGTTTACGGTACGGTCGCACCATGAACTCCCCTGCGAAGCTTTTCTTGGCGGCTGGATTAGGAACCCTTTGCGGGGTCCGAAGACCCCTTCGGCATCGGCGCTCGGCTAAAGGGGCGGATTTGCCTACCCCTCATCGCCTACCACCTTGCATCGGATAGTCCACCACCCGACGGTTCTTTCACTTCCGCGTCCCTCCTCAGGGTCGAACGCGCATGCTGCGGTACAGGAATGTTGACCTGTTTCCCATCGCCTACGCCTCTCGGCCTCGGCTTAGGGGCCGACTAACCCGGAGCGGATGAGCCTGGCTCCGGAACCCTTAGGCTTTCGGTGACAGAGATTCCCACTCTGTTTATCGCGTACTCATTCCGGCATCCTCACTTCCCTGCGCTCCACAGATGCTCTTCCGAGTCTGCTTCGACGCCCAGGGAACGCTCCCCTACCATAGTTCACTCCCGAAGGAGTGTTCTATCCGTAGCTTCGGCGGTGTGCTTGAGTCCCGACCATTATCGGCGCAGATCCACTTGACTAGTGAGCTATTACGCACTCTTTCAAGGCATGGCTGCTTCTAAGCCAACCTCCTAGTTGTCTCTGCAAATCCACATCCTTTCTCACTTAGCACACACTTCGGGGCCTTAGCTGACGGTCTGGGCTCTTTCCCTCTCGCGGACGGACATTATCGCTCGCCCACTGACTCCCAGGGTCCATCTGCAGGGCATTCGGAGTTTGCTTGGGGTCGGTAACCGGGTAAGGCCCCTAACCCATGCAGTGCTCTACCTCCCTCAGACATAATCCTGAGGCTATACCAAAATATATTTCGGGGAGAACCAGCTATCTCTGAGCTTGATTGGCCTTTCACCCCTATCCACAGCTCATCCGAGCAGTTTTCAACCCACACCGGTTCGGGCCTCCACCAGGTGTTACCCCGGCTTCACCCTGGCCATGGATAGATCGCTTCAGTTTCGGGTCTGCCCCCACGTACTTCATTCGCCCTCTTCAGACTCGCTTTCGCTTCGGCTCCGGCCCTGAAGGCCTTAACCTCGCACGTGAGGAGCAACTCGCCGGATCATAATGCAAAAGGCACGCAGTCACCCACGAACCTGCCGTAGCAGGTCCCAGGCTCCTACCGCTTGTATGCACAAGGTTTCAGGGTCTCTTTCACTCGCCGTCAGGCGTTCTTTTCACCGTTCCCTCACGGTACTCTTCGCTATCGGTCACGAGCTCGTATTTAGCCTTGGAGGATGGTCCCCCCAGATTCGACCGGAATTCCTCGTGCTCCGGCCTACTCGGGTTCCCTGCCGCCTCTCTACTCGCGTTTCGCATACGGGACTCTCACCCTCTCCGGTGTGCCGTTCCAGGCACCTTCCGCTACGCTTTCGATCAGGTTCCGCAGGGCCCCACAACCCCGGCAGAGTCTCCCCCACCGGTTTGGGCTCTTCCCGGTTCGCTCGCCGCTACTTCGGGAATCTCATTTGATTTCTTTTCCTCCAGGTACTTAGATGTTTCAGTTCCCTGGGTTGGCTTCCCTCTCGGGATGACGCGGTATGACCCGCGCCGGGTTTCCCCATTCGGACATCCCCGGATCGACGCTCGCTTGCAGCTCCCCGAGGCTTTTCGCAGCTTGCCACGTCCTTCTTCGCCGGCTCGTGCCTAGGCATCCACCCTGTGCACTTTCCCGCTTGACCGATGCTCCTTGGAGGTCGCGCGATTGCCACCCCCAGTTCCCATCCGGTCTCACCAGAAAGCCGTCACTCTCTTCTTCTCTTGTGGCTGCAGCTCCCGGTCCCGGACTACGTGACCTCACGCTTAGGACCAGAAGCCTTACCTAAGGCTCTCACTTCCCTACTCCACCTCTGTTTTCAATCAGCTTGTTGGCGTCCGCTCGCACGCCCGGCTGGACCGGGGTTCTCGCGGAGCAGGTAAAGATAGAGAAACGACCTCGAGGGGTCAACGCGTCGAACGGGCTACATCCCCCCCGCCGCCAGGAGCTTCTCCACCTCGTCTCCCGTGACGTGGAAATCGCCCAGGACGTAGCCGGATTCCGGGGTATGCCAGTCCGACCCACCACTCATGAGAAGCCCGGCGGTCCGGCATATGGACTCCAGCCGCAGGACGTCGCTGCGGCCGTGGGTCGGACGGTACACCTCGAGCCCGAGGAGCCCCGCCTTCAGGAGGGTCGGCAGGAGGCCGTCCAGGAGGTCTCCGGGAGGGTGGGCCCACACCGGGACGCCGCCCCCCTCGAGGATGAGCGCCACGGCCCCGGTGGGATCGATGAGCGCGGTGGGCACAAAGGCCGGGTGCTGATCTCCGATGAGGGTGTTGAATGCCTCCAGCACGGACGACACGTGGCCCCGGCCCACCAGGGCCCGTGCCAGATGGGGCCGCCCGATGTTCACCCGGTCCGGCCCGGCTGCTTCCTCCACCTCCTCGTAGGTGACTTCCACGCCCTGATCGTTCAGCCGTCCCACGATCTTCCGCATGCGCTCGGCGCGCATGTTCTCGGCCCGCCGCGTGTGGGCGCGGAGCCCTGGGCTGTCCGGGTCGATGAAGTACCCCAGCACGTGGATCTCCCGGCCATTCCAGGTGGAGCTCACCTCCAGGGCGGGGATCACCTGGACGTTCTGCTCCCGGCCCGCCTCCTGGGCGGTCCGCACCGACGCCGTGGTGTCGTGGTCGGCGATGGCGATGACGTCGAGACCGCCGCGGGCTGCCCCTTCCACGACCTTCTCCGGAGGCCAGGCCCCGTCGGAGGCGGTGGTATGGATGTGCAGGTCGAGTCTCATTCCGTGTCCTCGTCAACGCGAAGCGAGGCGAGAGCTCCGCCGAGCCTCTCGCCTCGCCCTATATTTCAGAACGAACGCCACCACGCCGGGAGCCACCCGACGCCACCGGACCTCACACCAACGGGTTGCCCGCGCTGGCGATGATGTCTTCAGGGTGGATGATGGCCTCGGGAGGGATCATCTCCGGAGGCTCGTCCCCGGCATACTCGGTGAGGACGGTGACCTGGTCCTTCTCCACCTTGATGACGCCCGCGGCGACATGCACCTTCTCGCCCCCGCCACCCGGGAACTCCACGGTGAGCTCCCCGGCGCCCAGGAGGGCCAGGAAGGGCGCGTGCCCGGGCAGGATCCCGACCATCCCGTCCCACGCCGGCGCGACCAGCGCCGACGCCTCACCCTCGTAGACCAACGCGGCGGGCGACACCACGCGGACATTGAGGACGCTGTCGGCCATGTCAGGAGTCTCCCTTGGCCAGCTCTTCGGCCCCGGCGATGACGTCGTCGATCCCGCCCTTCATGTAGAACGCCTGCTCGGGCAGGTGGTCGAACTCCCCTTCCGCCACGCGCTCGAAGGACTCGATGGTGTCGTCGAGCTTTACGTACTTGCCCGGGATGCCGGTGAAGGTCTCGGCCACGTGGAACGGCTGGGACAGGAAGCGCTGGATCCGGCGCGCCCGGCCCACGATGATCTTGTCCTCCTCGGAGAGCTCGTCCATCCCCAGGATGGCGATGATGTCCTGGAGGTCCTTGTATCGCTGCAGGATCTCCTGTACCCGCGTGGCCACGCTGTAGTGACGCTCGCCCAGGAACTGGGGGTCCATGATGCGCGACGTGGAATCCAGCGGGTCCACGGCCGGGTAGATCCCCAGTTCGGAGATGGCCCGGGACAGCACCGTGGTGGCGTCCAGATGGGTGAACGCAGTGGCCGGCGCCGGGTCCGTGAGGTCGTCGGCGGGCACGTAGATGGCCTGCACCGACGTAATGGAGCCCTGCGTCGTCGACGTGATGCGCTCCTGGAGCTCGCCCATCTCGGTTCCCAGGGTGGGCTGATACCCCACCGCCGAAGGCATGCGGCCCAGCAGCGCGGACACCTCGGAGCCGGCCTGCGTGAAGCGGAAGATGTTGTCGATGAACAGCAGCACGTCCTGTCCCTCGACGTCGCGGAAGTACTCGGCGACGGTCAGGCCCGACAGGCCCACCCGAAGGCGGGCGCCCGGCGGCTCGTTCATCTGGCCGTACACCAGAGCCGTGGAGGCCAGCACCCCGGACTCCTTCATCTCCAGCCAGAGATCGTTGCCCTCACGGGTGCGCTCACCCACGCCGGAGAAGACGGATCGTCCGCCGTGCTCCTGGGCGATGTTGTTGATGAGCTCCATGATGATGACGGTCTTGCCCACGCCGGCGCCCCCGAACAGGCCGGTCTTGCCGCCCTTCACGTACGGCGCCAGGAGGTCCACCACCTTGATACCCGTCTCGAAGATCTCGGTCTTGGGCTCGAGCTGGTCGAACTTCGGCGCCTCCCGGTGGATGGGCCAACGCTCCACCTTCACGCCCTCGCCGCCCACGGGTCCCAGCTCGTCCACGGGCTGGCCCAGCACGTTGAGGATGCGCCCCAGGGCCGCCTCGCCCACGGGCACGGTGATGGCATCACCCGTGTCCACCACTTCCATGCCGCGGGTGACGCCGTCCGAAGAGGACATGGACACCGCCCGGACCTGGCCCCGACCGATGTGCTGCTGCACCTCGGCCACGAGGTCGATCTCCTGTCCTCCGTCGGTCGTCCCCTTGAGGTGCAGGGCGTTGTAGATCTCCGGCAGGTGCTCCGGATTGAACTCCACGTCCAGCACCGGGCCGATGACCTGGACGACTCTTCCAATGTTCTGTTCAGCCATGGTGTCCCGTTTTCCCCGTATCTCCGTGGGTGTCCCGAGTGTCCCCGTCTCTGAGCGCCGCTCGGCCGGTCCTCATTCGAGGCCCGCGGCGCCGCCGACGATCTCGGAGATCTCCTGAGTGATCTGGGCCTGGCGGGCCCGGTTGTACGACCGCGTGAGGTTCTCCAGCATCTCGGTCGCGTTGTCCGTCGCGTTCTTCATTGCCGTGCGGCGTGAGCCCTGCTCCGCAGCGGCGTTCTCCACCAGCGCCATGAAGACGGTGTTGCGCAGGTGGAGCGGCAGCAGCCGCCCGAGGATATGGTCCCCCGGGGGCGACATGATGAAGACATCGGCCGACACCGACGTCGCTCCCGGCCGGATGGGGAGGATCTCCCTGACCCTGGGCGGCGTCGACATCGCCGACCGGAACTCCGAGCTCACCATGAACACGGCATCGAGCTCCTCCGCTTCGAATCGGTCGCGAAGCGGACCCACCAGGGACTCGGCGTCCTCACTCGTGGGCACGTCGCCGATATCGGTCCTGGCGGTCCCCATGGGCTCGCCCCGGAAGCGGAAGAACTGGATTCCCTTCTTGCCCGCCACGTGCAGCTCGACCTCCGCGCCCTCGGCGCGGAGCTCCTCCAGCTTCGTGCGTGCCTCGCGGATGAGGTTCGCGTTGAACGCTCCCGCCTGCCCACGGTTGGCGGTGAGCAGGAGCACCGCGGCACGCTTCACCACTGCCGGCTGGCGCAGCACCGGGAAGCGCTCCGCCAGGCTCGGTGAATACAGACTCCTGACGATCTCATCCAACCCCTGGGCGTACGGCCGCGCTGCATACACGCGATCCGTCGCCCGTTTGAGCTTCGAGGTCGCCACCAGCTCCATGGTACGCGTGAGCTGCTTGGTGTTCTCGACGGACTTGATCCGCTTTCTTACTTCCCTGGCGCCAGCCACGTCGCTTCTTCCTCGTTACGGAGTGCTCGTGTGACCCGGTCGCTCACGCCTGGGCGGCCGCGGCGACGGCGGCGTCCTCGTTGGCGTCGAAGGACTCGTTGTACTCCTTGATGGCCGCCACGAGCGCCTCCTCGATGTCGCTGGTGAGCACCTTGCCCTCCCGCAGATCGTCGAGCATCGCCTGGTGCCGGGTGCCCAGGTGCTCGTGGAAGCCACGCTCCCAGGCGCGCACACGCGGTACGGGGACGTGGTCCAGGTACCCGTTCGTGACCGCGTAGATGACAGCGACCTGATTCTCCGCGGGCATGGGCTGGTACTGGGGCTGCTTGAGCACCTCCACGGTGCGGGCGCCCCGGGCCAGCTGGCGCCGGGTGGCCGCGTCCAGGTCGGACCCGAACTGGGCGAAGGCCTCCATTTCACGGTACTGGGCCAGGTCCAGGCGCAGGCGCCCGGCAACCTTCCGCATCGCCTTGATCTGGGCGTTCCCGCCCACGCGCGACACGGAGATGCCCACGTTCACCGCCGGACGGACGCCCGAGAAGAACAGGTCGGGCTCCAGGAAGATCTGGCCGTCGGTAATGGAGATGACGTTGGTCGGGATGTAGGCCGACACGTCGCCGGCCTGGGTCTCGATGACCGGGAGCGCCGTGAGCGATCCCCCGCCATGCTCGTCGGACAGCTTGGCCGCCCGCTCCAGGAGCCGGGAGTGCAGGTAGAACACGTCGCCCGGGTACGCCTCACGGCCCGGGGGACGGCGCAGCACCAGGGAGATCTGGCGGTACGCCTGGGCCTGCTTGGAAAGGTCGTCGTAGATCACCAGCGCATGCTTGCCCTGCCACATGAAGTGCTCGGCCATGGCGCACGCGGCGTACGGCGCGATGTACTGCATGGCCGCCGGGTCGGACGCGTTGGCCGCGACCACGATGGTGTAGTCCATGGCCCCCTGCTCCTGCAGGAGCTCCACCACGGCGCGGACCTTGCCGGCGCGCTGGCCTATGGCGCAGTAGATGCAGATGACGTCGGTGTTCTTCTGGTTGATGATCGTGTCGACAGCGACGGCCGTCTTCCCGGTGCCGCGGTCACCGATGATGAGCTCGCGCTGGCCCCGGCCGATGGGGATCATCGAGTCGATGGCCTTGAGGCCCGTCTGGAGCGGCTCCTTCACCGGCTGCCGGAGCACGATACCCGGAGCCACGATGTCGATCTGGCGGCTCCCCTCGATGCCCTCGATGGGGCCCTTGCCGTCCAGGGGCTCACCCAGCGGATCCACCACGCGGCCCAGGTACCCGGCGCCCACGTTCACCTCGAGGACGCGGCCGGTGCGGCGCACCTGCTCGCCCTCGTGGAGGTGCACCCACTCACCCATGATCACGGCGCCGATGTTGTCCTCTTCGAGGTTCAGCGCCAGGGCAGTGACGGTCTCGCCGGTCTTGGCCGACGTGATCTCGAGCATCTCGGAGGCCATGGCCTTGGTGAGCCCGTAGATGCGAGCGATCCCGTCCTTGACCTCGAGGACCTCGCCGATCTCCTCGGCGTGCAGTTCCTCCTCATAATGCTCGATCTCGGAGAGCAGAACGCCCTTGATCTCGCTGGCTCGAAGCTGTGACTCGTTGGCCATCGTTTTCGTGTCCCCTCGTCGGGTCCCGTGTGTTGTATGCCTGCTGGCCCTCTACGAGAGCCGCGCCTTCATGAGCTGACGGCGCATGCCGTCCAACCGCCTGCGGACCGAACCGTCGTAGATGGTGTCGCCGGTGCGCACGATCACCCCGCCCAGGATTCCGGGCTTCACCCGCAGGTGCGGGATGACCTCCTTGGAGAGGAGGGACGACAAGCGCTCGGTGAGCATCTTCTGCGTGGCGTCGTCCATCTGACGAGCCACGGTAACCTCCACGTGCACCCGCCCTTCGTGCTCGTCCACCAGCGCGTGGTACTCCCGCGCGATGGCCCTGAGAAGACGCTGGCGCCGCTTGTCGATGGCGATGAGGAGGAAGTGCACGAGCTGGCTCGGCACCTGTCCTTCGAACGCCTTGCGCACCACCGCCTTCTTGTCGGCGTCGGCAATGCGCGGGGTCTCCAGGAATAGCCGGAACCTCGGGTCTTCATCCAGGAGACGGGCTACGGCCTCGATGCCCGTTTCGAACGGCCCCAGACCCTCATTGCGCTGGGCCAGGGCGAAGAGCGTCTCGGCGTAGTTCCGGGCGACGGTCTCGTCCCTCACGCCTGGGCTCCGTGGCCGTCGGACACCTCATCGAGGAATCGTTCGATGAGCTGCCGATCCTTGGCCTGGTCGAAATTCTCCTGCACGAGCCGCGAAGCCGCCGCCAGGGCCAGCTCCACAGACTCCTTGCGAAGGGTCTCCAGGGCCGCGTCGCGCTCCCGCTCGATCTCGTGGCGGGCGCGCTCCACGATATTCTGGCCCTCCGTGCGGGCCTTCTCCTCGATCTCCTTGCGCACCTTCTCACCGGCGGCACGACCTTCGGCCACGATCTCGCTGGCCTGGCGGCGCGCGTCGGCCAGCTGGGCGCGGTGCTCCTCCAGGAGCGCCGACGCCTCTTCCTGGCGCTGGGCCGCCTCGTCGAGGGCGCTCTGGATTCCCTTCTCCCGCGCCTCCACGGCCGACAGGATGGGCCCCCAGGCCAACTTCCTGAGAAGGAAGAGCAGCCCGGCGAACACCAGCAGGGTCCAGAAGCTCAGGCCCAGGTTGATGTTGAACAGCGCGCCCCCGTCGGGCTCGGCGCCGTGCTCCTGGGCCCACAGGGCCAGGGGC
>JASFRY010000152.1:0-8705 GCA_050114675.1 Gemmatimonadota bacterium
GGCCCGCGCGGGGACCCCCGGGCCGGCAGCGGCCGGCGATCCGCTGGAGATCCACTGGGTGCGGACCGCGGCGGAGCATCGCGCGGTGTACGAAGAGGTATACCGGTGGGCCACGACCCGGGTCGTGGCGCTGGCAGGGGAAAAGCAGCCCGGCACGTGGGCCGTCATCCTGGACGCCGACGAGACGGTGCTGGACAACTCTCCCTACCAGCTGCGACGGGCGCGGGAGGGAAAGGGGTACACCCCCGAGAGCTGGAACGCCTGGGTCCGGGAACGGGCCGCGCCGGCGCTCCCCGGCGCGGTGGACTTCGTGGCCCGCGTCCGGGAGCTGGGCGGCAAGGTAGCCATCGTCACGAACCGCGACGAGGCGGTATGCGCACCCACGCGCCGCAACCTGGACGCCGTGGGCATCGCGCCGGACGTGGTGCTGTGCCGGACCGGCGAAGCGAGCAAGGAACGGCGCTTCACCGCCGTGGAGACGGGAGACGGCACGGGCCTGGGGCCGCTGGAGGTGGTCGCCTGGGTGGGTGACAACATCCAGGACTTCCCGGGCGGCACGCAGCGCTGGCGCGGTGGCGCGCCGGAGATGGCGGATTTCGGGATCCGCTACTTCGCGCTGCCGAACCCCATGTACGGGAGCTGGGTCGGCAACCCTCCCCGCTGAAGCCGAGACGCAGGAATGGGAGTGGCTTGACGACAATAGCTAAGATTATTAGCTATTAAGCTAATTACATGAACTCCACGCGGAGTCTTCCCATGCCACACGAAGAGAACCCTCCCCTCCCCGTCCCGACCGCGTCCTCCCCGACCCGGTACCTGGAGCGTCCCGGCGGCCGCATCGCCTATGACGTCACCGGCACCGGCCCCCTGGTCATCGGCGTGCCGGGGATGGGCGACCTCCGCTCCAACTTCCGGTACATGGTCCCGGCGCTGGCCGAGGCCGGATACCGAGTGGCCACCCTGGACCTCAGGGGACACGGAGACAGCGACGCCACCTTCGACGCCTACGACGACGTGGCGGCGGCCTCGGACGTGCTGGCCCTCATCGAGCACCTGGGTGGTCCCGCCGTCGTCGTGGGCAACTCCATGGGCGCCGGAGCCGCCGCCTGGGCCGCCGCCGAGAGGCCCGACGCCGTGGCGGGCCTCGTCCTGGCGGGACCCTTCGTACGCAACGCTCCCGTGGGTGCCGTGGCGCTCCTTCTCTTCCGCCTGGCGCTCCTGAGGCCGTGGGGGGCGTGGGCATGGAACGCCTACATCCCCAAGCTCTACCCCGGCCGCCCCCCGGCGGACCTGAACGAGCACCGCCGCCGGATCCGCGAGAGCCTGAGCCGGCCTGGTCACTGGGCCGCCTTCTCGTCCACCTCCCACACCTCCCATGCCCCCGTGGAGGCGAGGCTCGAGGAGGTGCGGGCACCCACCCTCGTCATCATGGGAGGGGCCGACCCCGACTTCGCCGACCCCGCCGCCGAGGCCACCTGGGTCGCGGATCGCCTCGGCGCCTCGGTGCTCGTCGTCCCCGAGGCCGGCCACTACCCCCACGCCGAGTATCCGGAGGTGGTGAACCCCCGGCTCCTCTCCTTCCTGAAGGAGAAGGTCCGCCATGCCTAGGGCCGGGCTCACCCATGACAAGGTCGTGGCCCGGGCAGCGGAAGTGGCCGACGAAGAGGGCTACGATGCGCTCACGCTGGCGGCGGTGGCCGACCGATTCGGTGTGCGCGTGCCCAGCCTGTACAAGCACGTGGATGGCCTGGACGGGCTTCGGAAAGGGGTGGCCGTGCTGGCCGTCCGCGAGCTGGCCGAGCGGTTGGCCGGCAGCGCCGTCGGCAAGGCGGGCTCCGATGCCCTGAGCGCCCTGAGCGAAGCCTATCGCGCATATGCCCATCGGCACCCGGGACGCTACACCGCCACCCTGCGCGCCCCGGACCCCGACGACGAGGCCCTTCAGGCCGCGAGCTCCGCGGTGCTCGACGTGGTCTTCGCGGTGCTGGGCGGATACGGGCTCGACGGGGACGACGCCGTGGACGCGACCCGGATCCTCCGCAGCGCCCTGCACGGCTTCGTGTCGCTGGAGGCGGCCGGAGGCTTCGGGCTCCCGCGGGAAGTGGACCGGACCTTCCAGCGGCTCGTGCAGGGCGTGGACGCGGCCTTCCGGAGCTGGGCCGACCCGTCACCGACCACAGGCTAGGCCACGGCAGATCGGCCCGCCCGAGCGCTCAGGAGCCTCCAACCTCCCGCTCGATCCGGATGGGCTCCGGATAGCGAATGGGCCCCAGGGAGGTCTCGATGGACGGGATGGCTTCCAGGCGCACCCGGGCCGGCTCTCCGGCGCCGGCCACGGCCAACGCCAGATTCACCAGGTCATCGAGCTGTCCTCCCACCGCGTCGATGAGATCGACCCGGACGTGCACGGGGACCGTCACGGGCTGACCCGGCGGGAGCGCCTGATCCCCGGAGAACGTGCCGCTCACGGTCTCGTGGTCGTCCAGAAACAGCGTCCAGTCCATCCCCACGAGTCGCGCCTGGACGTTGTCCGCCGGATTGGAGGCCAGCACCTGGAGATCGGTCTCGAGCGGCAGCTTGCCCTGTGCCACGAATGCTGCCAGGCGTGCGACCTGGAGCGCGCTCAGATCCGAGTAGCTCCGCACCGAATCGATGGACACGCCGCCCAGGGAGCTGCCCCGGGCGCCCGAGAGAGAGAAGTCCACCCGCCGCAGCGCGGCCACCTGCTGGAGCGTCGCACAGCCGAACGTCGCAAGACAGAGGATGCCCGCGACGCCAACCGTCACGGCTCGAGGTACGGACCGGCTCATGGGACCTCCTGACCAGTTGTCGCAGCGCTCCGGGGATGGAGCCATTATCCCAGCTTGACCGACGCCCCGTAGAGCTGCAAGAAGAGCGCCACCAGGGCGATGGACGTCAGGATCCTGATGCTGGCGCGCCGTCCGGTGGAGAGTGCCGGTTCCAGATCGACCACGGCATACCGGCCCACGATGCCGAAGGCCACCACGTTGGTCAGATCCACGACCAGGTGGAGGAGAGCGGCGACCCAGAGCGACCCGCTCACCAGGTAGATGCACACGAAAGTGAAGCCTCCCACGATCCAGCTCGCCATCTGGGCTGCATCCGCCCGGTTGGTGAGGAGATGGATGGCCGCGAACACGACCGTCGACGTCACCACGACGGTGGCGCTGCCGAATCGGAGGAGGTTCAGCGAAACGTATCCCCGGTAGAGTGCCTCCTCCTGGAGTGCCACCACGGCGAGCACTGCGACCACGCCCAGGAGTCCCGACAGCTGGTGCCGCGGCGGGAGCCCTCGCCACCGGACCCGCACGTCTCCCCTCCGGTGGAGGAGGGTCAGAAAGCCCCCTGCCAATGTGGCGACCACAGCCACCGAGAGCAGCACTGCCACCGCATCGCGACCAGATACCGCAAGTCCGAGCGCATCGAGGTTCCGGCCGTCCAGAAAGACGAGCAGGAGAATCACCGCCAGCAGGACCACCGCGTTCGCCACCATGCCGATGCCGATCACCCGCGGCGACGTCCGCCCCTCCATGTCCTGGTGGGCGGTTCCCGACCCGCGCATCAAGGACGACGCCACGAGGGCCACCACCACGTAGATGGCCACCGCCAGGGCCACGCGCAGCCACGGCGCCACGGCAAAGGACACGCTAGCGCCCTCGACGGGTGCCCGGCTCGTCCCCTTCGCCGGCCAGGAGCTCGGGCCGTCGCTCGCGGGTGAGGCGCTCCGCCTGCTCGCGCCGCCACGCCTCGATCCGCGCGTGATCGCCGGAGCGCAGCACCTCGGGCACCTCGTGGCCCCGGTACTCGGGCGGCCGGGTATAGGAGGGCGCGCTCAACAGGCCCGTGTCGTAGAAGGAGTCGGACGACGCCGCCTCGTGATCGCCCATGGCGCCGGGGAGGAGTCGCACCACGGCGTCCGTGACCGCGAGCGCGCCGATCTCACCGCCCGAGAGGACGAAGTCCCCCAGAGAGATCTCCTCGGTGGCCAGGTGGTCGGCCACCCGCTGGTCCACGTCCTTGTAGTGGCCGCAGAGGAGCGTGAGCTCTCCTTCCACCGAGAAGCGCACGGCGTCGCGGTGGCGGAACGGCCGGCCCCGGGCGGAGAGGAGCACCACGGGTCCCGAGGGCGCCAGGTCGTCCACGGCCTCGAAGAAGGGCTCGGGCTTCATCACCATTCCCGCCCCACCGCCGTAGGGGACGTCGTCCACGGTCCGGTGTTTGTCGTGGGTATGGTCCCGCAGATCGATCACCCGGTACGTCACCAGCCCGGCGTCGGCGGCGCGCCGGGGAATGGACAGCCCCAGGGGCTCGGTGAAGAACCCCGGGAAGAGGGTGACGATGTTGATGCGCATGGCGCCCCTCACAGATCCAGGAGCCCGTCGGGCGGATCCACCACGATGCGTCCGCCGTCCACGTCGAGCTCCACGATGATCTCCTTGCGGAAGGGGATCATGGTCTCCCGGGGACCGTCGCGCACCTCCAGGAGCTCCACGGGCACCAGGTCGTAGACCGCGGTGACGCGCCCCAGGCGCTCCCCCGACACGGTGTGCACCTCCAGGCCCAGCAGCTGGTGGTGGTAGACCTCACCCTCTTCCAGGGGCTCCAGGGCGGCCGTCTCCCGGAGAAGATGGCAGCCGCGGAGCATCTCGGCCTCGCTCCTGGATTCGATGCCGTCGAAGGCGACGATGAGACCCGCCCGGACCGGCCGGGCCCGGAGCACGCGGAGAGGAGGACGGGCCGGGTCGGGCTCGCCCAGCTCGGGGTCGCCGATACGCAGAACCACCCCGGGAGCGAAGGTGCTCTCGGGGTGGTCCGTGAGGGGCGAGACGATTAGCTCGCCCTTGATGCCGTGGGGCCGGGCCAGCAGACCGACGGCGAGAAAGCCCGGGTCCTCAAGACCCATGATCCGGGCGCCCGAGCGCTACTCGGACTTCTCCTCGTCCGACGCCTCGGCGGCGGGCGCTTCGGCTTCGGCCGCAGCCTCCTCCGACGTCTCCGCCTCAGCCTCCGGGGCGGCTCCCTCGGCTTCGGGAGCCTCGGCTTCCTCCGCGGCCTTCGCTTCGGCGGCCGCAGCCTCCTCCGCAGCCTTCGCTTCGGCGGCCGCAGCTTCCTCGGCGGCCTTGGCCTCGGCGGCGGCAGCCTCCTGGGCCCTCTTCTCCGCCGCGCGCCTGGCGGCGAGCTCCTCCGCCCGCTTGGCCTCGCGCTCCTCCGCTGCCACCTCACCCACGGCGACCTTGGCGTCACCGCCTCGGCGAGCCTTGGTGATGAGGGTCTTCACCGTGCCCGAAGGGCTGGCACCCTGGCCGAGCCAGTGATCCACGCGCTCCAGGTCCAGGACCAGGCGAGCCGGCTGGGAGAGGGGCTTGTAGTACCCCAGGCTCTCCACGAACCGACCGTCGCGGGGAGACTCGCTGTCGGCCACCACGATCCGGTAGTGGGGCTGCTTCTTCCGGCCCATCCGCCGGAGACGAATACGTACAGGCATGTTCGGCTGCTGGTTGCGTCCAACCGCCCCCGCAGACGTGGGGGTCGGCCCGGGAGCGGTAACCCCCGGATAGGCAGACCTATAGGATAACCCGACGGGGATAGGCGGTCCAGACGCGGCGGCTCAGAAGTACAGCAGGAGGAAGAGCGCGGGAATGGCAACCCCCGCAGCCGTGAGCCACGCGCCCCGTCCGGTGATCCCATTGCGGCCCCGCAGCACGAACAGGCCGGTCACCGCCAGGACCGCCAGAGCCACGGCGTACAGGTCCGCCATCCAGGTCCAGAGCTTCCTGGCATGGTTGAGGTGCAGGAAGTTGGCCATGCGCAATCCCGGTCGGTCGCGCACCTCCTCCAGCGACGCCTGCCCTCCCGTCAGATCCACGGTGACGGTGCGGGCGTCGGCGAGGAAGATCTGCACGGTCTCCGCATCGGGCCGGAACGTCCCCCGGGCCGGGCCGTCCACGCCCAGGCGGTCCAGTACGCTTCGCGCGAACCCGGGTGACCTGGAGGCCGTCGGGTCCAGGCCCTCCAGGGTCACGACCCGGGAGCGGACGCTGTAGTTGGGATTCCAGTCCGCCGTGTGGTTCACCGCCACGCCGGAGACGGCGTATACCAGGGTGAGACCGGCGCACAGATAGCCCAGGTCCCGATGGATGGCAGCGTTCCACCTCCGCCACTTGATCACGGGGCGTCCATCTGGTCGCGTGAGCCGACGGCCTCAGTCGGCGATGACCGCGCCGTGGCCCCGGATCCGGTAGATGGTCTGGGGACCCGTCACCGACGAGGGATCGAAGGTCTCCCCGTGTTCCTCGGCCTTGCGCTTGGCTTCCTCCAGCGCCTGGTCGGCAGTGAGGTCGAGGCGCTCCACCACGCCCTCGACGAGGGCGCTCTTCCCCTTGGCGCTCAGAGGAAAGACGATGACGCCGTCGTCCACCTTGATCTGGATCTTCTCGTAGTCCCGGTCGCTGGCGATGTCCATCCAGCATCCCTTCATCTCGCAGACCGCCACCACCATCCCCTGGACCAGCACCCGCCGTCCGACCCATGCGTCCGGGTCGTCGAGGATGGTGGACACCGGGGTCACCTCGGTGAGGGTGATGGCCTCCCCGTAGACCGTCCCATCCAGGGACGCGGAGGCCTGCTGAACCGGAGACTCGGAGTCGGAGGAAGCACGAGCCGGGGCGTCGGACGACGCCTGGCACGCGGTGAGGGCGAGGACTGCACCGACGGCCACGGCGAATCTCATGGGGACATACTCCCTGGGTTCGAGCCCCGTCGTGACCGGGGCTCTGTCTGCAACCTCGGGGAAAAGGTAGCCGGGAAGCGCACCGGCTTCCGTCGGGCAGCAGCCGTGCGGAGTGCCGGGAAATCCCCTACGCCCTGCCGACCCGGGGCGCCAAGCCGGCCTCCTCCCGGTGCCCGGGGAGCCTTCCGAAAGGCGGGCCGCAGCCTCTGCGGGAAGGGACGGCTACCGGGCCTTCCGGATCCTCACATCGCCGCTCACGGTGGAGAGGGAGAGGGACCGGCCTCCGCCGTCCTCGCCACCGATGCTCCCCCGGATCCGGGCACCCACCCAGCGGTGGCGGTGCTGGTCCTGCAGCACCAGGTCGAAGTCCGAGTCCAGATCGCCGGAGAGGGACTCGAAGTCCACCCGGGTCTCGAGGTCGGAGGGAAGGGTGAGGGTGATGTCCCCGCTCACGGTCTTGAAGCTCAGGTCACGCCAGTCGTTGCTGCCCAGGGTCACGTCCAGGGAGCCACTGACCGTCCTTGCCCACGCCGTCTCGGTGGTGGAGATGAAGACGTCGCCGTTCACCGAGGTGGCCGACACCCGAGATCGGACGTTCTCCACCTCCACGTCCCCGTTGACCATGGCGGCGTCCAGCTCCACGCCCGCGGGCAGCTCCACCACGTAGTCCACCTCGACCCGGATGCTGCCCCGGTGCCCGTCGTGCCGGCTCCGCCCGTCGCGCAGGCCACACCCATCGTCCTCGTGGTCCTCGGGATAGTACACCGCGCAGATGGTGACGCCGTCGGGGCCGGGCACGGCCCGGATCTCCACGTCGCCGAAGTCGCCGCTGCGACCGTGCTTCTTCGCGGTCACCCGCGCCTCGGAGCCCGAGGCCGCCTCGGCACGGATGCTGCCGCTGATGCCCTGGACCTCCAGGACCTTTCCGGCAGCCAGGGTGCCGGACCAGGAGAAGGGGGCCTCCTGAGCGGCGACGCCCGCCCTCCCCGTCCCCACCATCGCCGACAACACCGCGGCCATCGCCACCGCACGTCCGAATCCACCCGTCATCTTCGTATGCTCCGGTTCGCGCACCGCCTCCGGGGACCAGCCGTTCCGGTCCCCCCGGCTGTGCCCCGGGAAACCTGTCCGTGAGGTTCCTATGCTCTCCCGGATTGGACGGCGTCAACCGGCGAAGTGTTTGAACGGAGCGCGGAAAGAGCCTTGTGGGCGACCTCGTCGCCGATGGCCAATGATGCCGTGGCGGCCGGGCTCGGCGCGTTGATCACGTGGACGGCGCCGGGGCCTTCGATCCACAGGAAGTCGTGGACGAAGTCTCCGGACGGCAGCACCGCCTGGGCTCGTACCCCCGAGCCTCCCGGGACCAGGTCGTCGTCGCCCACCTCGGGAACCAGGCGCCGGAGTGCCCGGACGAATCGCGCCCGGTCGAAGGACTGGGCGAGCTCCCGGATCACCATCCCCCGGTGTCGCCCAGCGAAACGCCAGAGCCCCGGAAAGCGCAGCGCCTCGGCCAGGTCCCGCAGGTTCACGGTACGGAGCTCGTAGCCTTCCCGGGCGAACGCCAGGACCGCATTGGGGCCCGCGTCGATCCCCCCCTCGATCCGCCGGGTGAAATGGACGCCGAGGAAGGGGAATCCGGGTTCGGGGAGGGGGTAGATGAGGTGCCGCACCAGGTGGGCCCGTTCGGGACGGAGGCGCTGATACTCCCCCCGGAAGGGGAGGATGCGGCAGGGCGGCCGTGCCCCGGCCATGGCCGCGACGCGGTCCGAGTGGAGACCGGCGCAGTTCACCAGCACGCGGGTCTGGAGCTCTCCCGCTTCGGTGAGGATGCGCCACCGGCCTCCCTCTCTCCTCAGGCCCCGGACGCCGGCCCGCGTCTTCACCTCGGCACCGCGCCTCGTGATCTCGGCGTGGAGCGTGGAGCACACGGCCTCGTAGGAGACGATGCCCTCCT
>JASFRY010000153.1:0-8558 GCA_050114675.1 Gemmatimonadota bacterium
CCAGAGCCTGCCCGTCTCCCATGGACCTCAGGAAGGTGTCCACCACCTCGGCACGCACGTAGCGTTCGCCTGCGTACGTACCCCGGTTGAGGAGGAGCTCCAGGAGCACGTGGAGCTCGCCGGCCGTGGAGAAGAGGCCGGCGTGTCCCGCCACCCCCTGGAAGGCGTAGAAGGCGTTCCCGTCGTTGACCTCCCCCACCAGCGTACGGGTGCGCCACCCGTTCCAGGCGTCGGGATCGCCGGGGATGCGGTACCCGAAGGTGGAGTCGTGCACCATGTGATACTCGTAGGGATTCCCGTGGGAGGTGGCGGCGAAGGGGCCGGGCGGCGGCGGCGCGGACACCGGGCGCCCCTCTGCCGGGCGGTACCCGGTCCGCCGCAGGCCCAGCGGTTCGTAGAGCTCGCGGGCAAGGAACCGATCCAGGGGAAGCCCGGAGACCCGCTCCACCACCATCCCCAGCAGCATGAAACCCAGGTCCGAATAGTGGCGACCCTCTCCAACCGCCCAGGCCAGCGGCAGGTCGCGGATGGCGACGTAGGCCTCGGCCTCGTCGGCAGCGTGGTAGTAAAGGGGACGCCACTGGTAGAGCCCGGCCCGGTGCGTCAGCAGGTGGCGGAGCGTGATGGCGTCCTTGCCGCCCCCCCGGAAGTCGGGGAGATAGGTGGAAAGGGGCGCATCGAGCTCCAGCTTCCCCTCGTCCACCAGCAGCATGACCGCGAAGGTCGTGGCCATGACCTTGGTCACCGACGCAAGGTCGAAGGCGGTTCCGGGCGTCATGGGAACGGGGTCGGCGAGTCTCCGGATCCCGGGGGGCGGTCCTGCACGCTCGCCCTGGTGTGCATCGGCGGAGGTCCACACGTCGTAGAAGCCGTCGCCGTATCCGTAGAGCTGGGCCCAGCCGAACGCCGTATCCTGGACCACCACGCCGTCGCGGGCCACGAGGAGGACGGCACCGGCCACCCGCTCCGCGTCCACCCATGCCCCCACGAGGGAGTCGGCCGTCTGGAGCGACGGGTCACGGGACGCCGTCCCCGAGCCCGAACCGCACGCCGCCCCGGCCAGCAGGGTGGTGGCGATGGCGCCCAGGGTACCAGCAGCCTTCGCGCCCCTCCCCCACTTCCAGGGCCCGCTCACGGGAGCAGCACCACCTTGGTCCATCCGTCCTCCCGGGCCGCGAAGCGGGCATAGGCCTCCACCCCCCGTTCCAGGGGCAGCCGGTGGGAGATCAGGGTCGCCACCATGGCCTCGTCCTGGCGGGCGCGCTCCAGCGAGCGGGGCAGGTAGTGGCGGGCGGAGCACCGTCCCGAGACGTAGGTGAGGTTCCGGTCGTAGATCTCGGTGGGAGAGAGCGCCAGGTGGGCCTCGGTGTGCACGCCCACCGCGGCGAGGATCCCTCCGGGGCGCAGCAGGTCCGCCGCGACGCGGGTGGCCCCGGGGCTGCCCACGGCCTCGATGGCGGCGTCGGCGCCGCGCCCTTCCGAACGCTCCCGCGCCGCCGCCAAGGCGTCCCCGTCCCGGGGATCCACGCCCACGGCGCCGAAACGCCGCGCCATCTCCAGCCGCGAAGGCACCGGGTCCAGGGCAATCACCTCCCGGGCGCCACGTGCCAGCGCAGCCCGGATGGCCAGCAGCCCCACCGGCCCGCAACCCACTACGGCCACCAGGTCTCCGGGCCGTACGTCCGCCATGTCCAACCCGAACTCGGCGGTCGAGAGGATGTCACCCGCCAAGAGCGCCACGGCGTCGTCCATCCCCTCGGGGACCGCCACGAGCGTGCTGTCGGCGAAGGGCACGCGCACCAGCTCGGCCTGCGCGCCATGGAGTCCCTCGCCCCCCTGCACCCAGCCGAAGAGCTGCCCGCGCGCGCACCGCGCCGTGAGTCCGCGCCGGCAGTAGAAGCACGATCCGCAGCTCGTGCTGAAGGGAGCGACCACCCGATCGCCCGTGGAGAATCCGGACACGGCCGGCCCCACCTCCACGATCTCCCCCAGGAGCTCGTGGCCCATGACCGTGCCCCGGTCCAGCCCCCGCTCCCGTCCCAGGTACGGGTGCAGGTCCGAGCCGCACAGCCCGGCGGCGGCCACACGTACCAGCGCGTCGGTGTCCGCCACGAGCTCTGGATCGGGGACACGCTCGTAGGCCAGGACCTCCACGTCCTGGAAGGTGATGGCGTTCACGGACAGCGCGATCCCTTCGGCGTGTCAGCCGCCCGGGTGATACACGCGTTCGGTGTGACCCTCGAGCTGCGACGGATAGTAGTAGACTTCACGCAGGTCGCCGGTAGCGTACCGCTCCGCCTCGTCGTTGAAGTGGGGTGACTCGGGATGGCCGCTTTCGCCGCCCGCCGTGACCGCGATGGCGCGCACGCTGTCACCGAACTCCACCACGGCCACGAAGCTGTTGCCGCTGGTCCCGTACCACCGCTTGGTCCCCGGATAGGGCCGGGCGCCGAACGACGCCAGCGAGCCCCACCGTGACGACGTGAAGCCCACGGGGATGCTGGGCGCGTCGTCGCTGAAGGGCTGCACGATGTCGCCGTTGATCCTCTGGTAGCGGTTGATCTCACCCCACGGCGTGGTCCAGCCGCCGAAGTCGGCCTCGAGCCTGTCCGACGCCGCCTTCAGCGCCTCCAGGCGCTCCTGGGGCGTGGTGTTCTTCGCCATGTACTCGTAGATGTCCGCGCCGGCGCTCCGGGCGGCGCTCGCCACGCCCTGCATGAGCTCGGTTCCCCAGAATACGGCCAGCGCCGTGGGCACCGACGCCACGTCCCAGCGCAGGTCCCAGTTGCGCAGAGTGTCGATCTGCGCGGCCAGGGCAGCCTTGAGCGGATTGGACGACGGCGTCCGGTCGTAGGCGCTGAGGAGCGAGGGGATGAGGGGCTCGAAGGCGGTGAGATAGCTGTCGAAGGCCGCGTCCCTCAGGGATTCGAGGGTGAAGTCGTGCTTGTCCTTCAGCACGCGGACGGCGTGGATGCCCCGGGGATTCTCGCCCCCGCTCTCCACGTACGCGGGATAGTCGGTGCGCTTGGGGCTGTCGGGCCCCGACACGCTCCACGGCCAGTTGTTGGTGTTCTGGATCCACCCCACCGGGGGGTTGAGCACGTCCGGCGTCTCGTCCATCGACAGGGGCTCCCCCCAGTCGGTGGCCGGGTTGCTCCCGTCCACGGGCTTGGTCCAGTCGAAGCTGGTGTCGCGCCGCGGGATGAAGTTGGAGTGGAAGTAGGCGATGTCGCCTTCGGAGTCGGCGAACACCGTGTTGTTGGAGGAGTTCGTGTGGAGCTTCATGCTCTCGATGAACTCCTGGTAGCTGTGGGCCTTGGTCCGTGAGTAGGACTGGATGAGGGCGTTCACGTGGTCCTTCATGAGGGCCACGGTGATCCACTTGCCGTCGGCCTCCCTGACCACCGGTCCGTGCCGCGTGAAGTAGACTGTGAACTCCTTCGTGGCCATGCCCGAATCGGTCTTATACGGAACGGCGACCTGCTTCACGGTCATGGGCAGATCTTCGTCCCCGTATCGGTAGTAGACCCCGTCGTCCTTCCGCACCACCGTCTCGGCGAACTCGTCGATGTTGTCCACGTGGCTGGACGTGTGCATCCAGCCGGCGTCCTCGTTGAAGCCCTGGTAGATGAAGATCTGGCCCCACGTCACGGCGCCGTAGGCGTCGAGCCCCTCGTCGCTGGCCATCTGGAGCTCGGAGCGGAAGAAGAACGATGTGTGGGGGTTGATGAGGAGGAGGGCGTGCCCGTCCACGGTGTTGGACGGCGCGATGGCGAAGCCGTTGGACCCCGAAGGCTCGCCAAGCCACTGTTCGCCCGAGCGGGCGAGCTGGTGCTCCAGGTCCCGGTCCGCGGCGTCTGCGGTCCGCTCGGTGCCTGACCGCCGTGACGCGGCCCCCGCCTCGCTGGCGGCCTCCCCCGCGTCCCCGTAGAACGCCTGGAGGTCCGGGATGGAGATGCGCTCGATGTCTCCCCCGATGCTCCCCTCGGTGAAGCTCAACGCCATCCACGGCTCGAAGCGCGTGATGACCTTCGGCTTCGTCTCGGGATGGGTGTACAGGTAGTAGTTCAGCCCGTCGGCCCAGGCATCCATGAGCTTCTTGAGCCAGTCGGGGCTCGCCGCGTACTCCGTCTTCAGCTCGTCCGGATCGATGAAGAGCTTCATGCGGAGATCCCGGTAGATCTCCCCCTCCCCCTCCGCCTCGGCCAGGCGGCCCATGGAGTTCAGGTAGTTCACCTCCACACGGTTGAAGTCGTCCTCGGCCTGGGCGTAGATCATGCCGAACACGGCGTCGGCGTCGGTGGCCCCCCGTACGTGGGCGATGCCCCAATCGTCTCGGGTGATGGTGATGTCCTGGGCCTGCTGCTCCCAGCGCGACACCTCGGCACGCGATGCGCCCTGGGGACCGCATGCGGCGGCCAGGAATGCAAGAACGAATACCAGCTTCTTCATGGTGATTTCCCCGGAGGGTCTACGAGTCGTCAGGGGGGAGGGCGCACGAACAACGGACCGCATTCTAGGACGACGTCCCCCGATCGTCGAGTTCCCGTCGCGCCCAGGCCAGCTCTTCCGCCCCCGGGAAGCGGCGGACGACGCCCTCCAGATCCGCGGCGGCCCCCTCGGAGTCGTCGAGCTTCGTGCGGTGGATTGCCAGGATCTCCCGCGCCACGATGGAGGCGCGCCGGGCGTCGATCCGGGTGGCGGCGAGCGCCCGGCGGAACCAGGCCACCGCTCGACGCCACTCCCCGTGCTCCCGGAGCGCCCACGCGGCCCGGAGAAGCGGATCGGGATCGCCCGGCCGCCGGTCGGCGTGCTCCTCGTATTCCGCCAACGCCTCGTCGACCCACCCCCGGGCCAGGAGGCTCTCGGCGTAGGAGTAGTCGAGGGGCCGAGGGCCTCCGTGCTGGCCCGTGAGCGTCTCCACGAGCCCCTCCGCCCACCCCCCCAGGAAGAACCGGGTGGTCAGCGCGCTGTAGGCGACCAGGAGGGAGGCGCCTGCTGCCAGGGAAGTCAGGGCGTGGGCGTCGAGTACCACGGAGAAGAGACGTCCGAAGAACGCCCCGCCCAGGATGTTCACGCCGATCCGCACCAGGAAGCCGGAGCGGGGACCGCGCGCGTCGGTCACCGCCGAAGCGAAGGACTCCACCTGCCCCAGGAGATACATGGCCAGCAGCCCGGCCGTCCCGCCCCACACCCCCGCGGGCAGCGCCGCGAGCCCCCACCGTTCCGCCGCCAGGAAGCCGAAGCTCGTGCCCAGCACGAGCCCCAGCGGGACGTTGATGAGGAAGCGGCCGATCCGGTACTCCCGCTCGGCAGGAGGCTCTGGCCAGAGTCGACGGGTGAGCCACCCCCGGGACGTCTCGCTCACGCCAGCCGGTCCACGTTCCGGAGCGCCGGAAAGAGGCGAGCCCACAGCCCCGTGACGAAGAGTGACGCCACGCCGCCGAGGATGGCCGCCAGCACGGGCCCGAAGAGGCGGGCGGTCACGCCGCTTTCGAACTCACCCAGCTCGTTGGACGCCCCGATGAAAAGGAACGACACCGACGCCACGCGCCCGCGCATCGCGTCGGGCGTGACGATCTGGATCAGGGTCTGTCGCACGTACACCGAGACCATATCGGCTCCCCCCAGCGTGGCCAGTGCCCCGAGGGACAAGCCGAAGGACCGGGACACGCCGAAGACGATGGTAGCGAGGCCGAAGATGGCGACGCCGGTGAACATGGCGGTCCCCGCTCGCTTGTAGATGGGGCGGCTCGCCAGGACCAGGGCCACCAGCGCGGCGCCCACGGCCGGCGCGGAGCGGAGGAGGCCGAAGCCCTCGGGCCCCACGTGGAGGATGTCCCGGGCGAAGACGGGCAGGAGCGCGGTGGCTCCGCCCAGCAGGACGGCGAACAGGTCCAAAGAGATGGCGCCGAACACCACCTTGTTGTTCCAGATGTAGGAGAGACCCTCCCGCACCTGCTCCAGACGGGAGGTGGTCTTGGCCTCGGGCGTGGTGGGACGCGCGATGAAGTTGAGGCCCACCACCGGAAGGAGGTAGAGCGCCAGCGATACGCCATAGGAATGGGCCGACGACCAGCGCCCCACCACGAACCCCGCCAGCGCCGGCCCGGTGATGGTCCCGATCTGGAAGGCCAGGGAGCTCCACGCGATGGCGCGGGGGAGGAGATCCCTGGGCACCAGCATGGGTCCCAACGCCACGCCTGCCGGAGCCCGGAACGCGCGCGCCACCCCGAAGGCGAAGGCGATGGCGATGAGCACCTTCACCGAGAGGAGGCCGGCGACCGCCGTCGCCACCAGGACCGCCGCACACGCGGCCTCGGCTGCGAAGCAGGCGATGAGAACCGACTTCCGGGCGTACCGGTCCGTGACGACGCCGGCGGGAAGAGCCAGGACGAAGAGGGGGATGAAGGTGGCCAGCCCCAGGAGCCCCACGTAGAGCGCCGACTCCGCCACGTCGTGGGAGGCGCGGGCCAGGTCGTAGACCTGCCACCCCATGGTCACGCTCTGCGCCACCGTCCCCAGAACCCCGAATGCCCGGGTCACGAGGAAGACCATGTAGTCGCGCTCCCGGAGGAGGGCGCGGGCGGAAGCTTCGGTCACGAGCGGTGGAGCTCCGGAAGCCGGGTAGATACGCTGCGGGGGCGGCGGCACGGTAGGCCCCGCGGGGCCACCGACGCAAGGAGAGACCCCAGCGCCCAGGAGGCCGGGGCGTGCGGCGTCTGCCCCGCCCCCCCGCTGGGCGTCTTCCGCCGGGCGTCACCACCCTTCAGACCGACTCCAGGGCCTCCCGGGCCAGCTTCGCCAGAAGCTTGATCTGGCCGGCGTGGTAGGCGTCATGGAAGGCCACGCCCATGAGCTCGGCCCCGAGGGGTCGGTCCGCTCCCTTCCTCCTCCGGGTCAGCACCGCGGGATCGACATCCGCCAGGGTGTCGAGGAGCCGCTCCTGATACGCCTCCAGCAACTCCAGGTCCCCGCGCCAGGCGGCTGCGTCACACCGCCCCGGGAGCTCGGGAAACCAGGAAGAAGCCAGCTTGCGCGGAAAGCTGGACCGTCCGCGGGCCGTGAGAACCGCCACGCGCCCCATCATCCGGTGCCGCACGTAGGCGAGGTGGAGGACCAGATCCCAGATCGTGTTCCGTCCCGGCGCCGGGCGCCAGGACGCTTCCCGCCACGTGACCCCGCGGAGCGCCGAGCGCACGGTGGGCCCATGCCATGCCGGGCCTTGGAAGACCTCGCGGATGCCTTGCGCCACCAGGGCCGGCGTCGGCGTCTCGGCCCATGCGCTCCTCTTCTTCCCTCCACTCATCCTCACCTCCCCGGGAACCGTTCGATGTCCAGGCCTTCTTGTTAGAAGGACGGCTGCACGTTGTCCAGGGAGGCGTTGCGCCCCAGCGGGGAGCCACCCCACGAGCAGCCGGTCGTCCACGAACGACGAGAGGGAGCGTGGCGATCGTCGCCCCGCTCCCTCTCTCCAGGCACGCCGGACCGTGCCCGGCGCCTTCGTCAGAAGGTGAACTGGGTCTGGAACAGCAGGTTCGAGCGCTGTGCCGCCGCGGACGCGGTCGGCGGGCTGCCCTGGTAGCTCACGTGATCCAGGTCGACCAGGATCAGCACGTTGGGGCTGAGCTGATACGAGACACCCGCGATGAAGCGGGTCGAGCGGTCCTCCGCCTGGTCGGTGTCGGGGTCCCAGACGTCCACCCGGCCCACGAGTGCCAGGCGGGAGTCCCGGGGATTCAGCACGCCGTACACGCTCATGACGTTGGCCTTCACGTCGGGATCGGCGGAGGTGGGGCTGTTCACCACGCGGCCGGCCTGCCCGGCCAGCGTCACGAGGCTCGACTTGTACGAGAGCATCCCCACGAAGCGGTCGCGCGTGCCCCCGCCCACGGTGCGACCGACGTGGGCCATCCCGGTGAGGCGCAGCCCCCCGACGCTGCTCCCGTCGTCGGTGGAGAGGAGGCGCAGGGAGCCCCGGGCGGCCACGTCCTTGTGCCTGTCGCCTTCGGCACCGTGGTACCCCTCACCGTTGATGGCCACCACCTGGACGTTGACCTTCTGGTCCGCCCAGGCCCCGTCCAGCCCCGCACCCAGGTCGGCGGAGGTGATGTAGCCCGCGCGCTCCAGGGGCATGGTCCCCTGCATGCGATACTCCCACAGGTGCTCCTCCCAGTCCAGCCAGGGCGTATGGATCTGCCCGAACTTCAGGGTGATGGGGCTGTTCTCCGGCGTCCACGTGACGTAGGCGTACTTGAGCCGGAGGTTGAGGGAGCCGCTGGGATCCCGGTGGATGTCCGAGGTGATGCGGGTCGAGATCCCGCCGTCGAACTTCCCCCGCACGTCCAGATAGGCGCGCTTCACGTCGAAGGCATTCGCCTGATCCGCCGTGTCGGCGAGCTGATATCCGTACTGGGCGTAGACCAAACCGCCCACGGTGACGTTCTGGGCGGACGCACGACCCTGCCCGAGCAGCAGGACGGCAGCCGCACCCAGCAGGGGAACCCACCGACTCTTCGTCTGCAAGATGTCTTTCCTCCGTGAAAGGCCTGTTACCG
>JASFRY010000154.1:0-8557 GCA_050114675.1 Gemmatimonadota bacterium
TGGAGCTCGTCGCTCGCGGTGACGGCGCCCTGCGGAAGGTCTTTCTCGGCGAGGGCGGCACGGCGCCGGTGGGGTCCGTCATCGCCGTCATCGCCGACCTCGACGAGGATATCTCGGGCGTGGAGAGCGGCGTGGGCGACGGCGGCGCCGGAGCCGTGGCGGCCCCGGCCGCCGCGTCCGGAGGAGACGGCGGAGACGGCGGAGAGGCAGCGGCTCCAGCGGCCGCCGAGGCGCCGACGAAGGAGGCGGCCGCGCCGGCCCAGCCGGCCCCGGCGGCTCCCTCCACCGACGAGGGTGGCCGCGTGAAGGCCTCGCCCCTGGCCCGGCGCCTGGCCGACGACCTGGGAGTGGACCTGTCCAGGGTCTCGGGATCGGGGCCCGGCGGGCGCATCGTGAAGCGCGACGTCGAGGCCGCCAAGGAGCAGGGCGTGGCGGCTCCGGCGGCCGCGTGGACGCCCTCCGAGGAGGAGTACGAGGACGTCCAGCTCTCCCAGATGCGGAAGACCATCGCCAAGCGGCTGGTGGAGTCCATCGGGCCGGTGCCCCACTTCTTCCTCACCATCGACGTGGACATGGGCCGCGTCATGGAGGCGAGGAAGGGCATCAACGCCATGCTGGAGCCCAGCGGCGAGAAGGTCTCCATCAACGACATCCTCCTCAAGGCCGTGGCGGGCGCGCTGCGGCGCCACCCCGAGAGCAACGCACAGTGGCTCGGCACCCACATCCGCCGCTTCAACGCGGTGCACCTGGGCGTGGCGGTGGCCATCGACGAGGGGCTCATCACGCCGGTGGTGAAGAACGCCCACCTCAAGGGGATCGCCCAGATCGCCCGGGAGGTCCGGGAGCTGGCGGCGCGGGCCCGGGAGAAGAAGCTCATGCCCGAGGAGTACACGGGCTCGACCTTCTCCGTCTCCAACCTGGGGATGTTCGGCATCCACGAGTTCACGGCCATCATCAACCCGCCCGAGGCGGGCATCCTGGCCGTGGGTGGCATCGAGGAGACGCCGGTGGTGGAGGACGGCCAGGTGGTGGTGCGGCCGCGCATGCGCATCACCATGAGCTGCGACCACCGCGTCATCGACGGGGCCCAGGGCTCGCGCTTCCTGGCGACGCTCAAGGCCATGCTGGAGGAGCCGACGGCGATCCTCGTGTAAGGGCTCGTGGTGGCCCCCCGGGCCATGCCGACGGAAGAGGCGGCCCGGCAAGAAAGCCCGGGCCGCCTCTTTTCCGCTGGTGGCCGGCCGCTGCCTACATGCCCCCGCCTCGGCTCCACGGCGGTACGATCTCGTTGGTACGGGCGTACGCGATGAGCTGGCCCAGGTGCTCGTGCATGTCCGCCGATGCCATCATGACGGCGGTGCTCGCCGCCACGCGCTGCCCGAAGAAGTCGGCCTCCATCATGCGCGCGTCGTCGTCCATCCCGCTCACCGACGCGATCATGTGATCGAAGGCCTTGTTCACCTCGGCCAGGATCTCCGCCTTCGACATGGCTCCGGCACGCTGGATCTCGGGACCGAAGCCGGCGGCCGCCCCCTCACCGCGGGCCCCGCCCCACATGGCCGGGAAGAGGTTGCACTCGGCCACCATGAGGGCCAGGACGTCCTTCACCGAGCGCACGCCCTCCATGGGGCGCCAGTCGAAGCTGCTCTCGGGGAAGGCGTCACCCAGGCGGTAGAACTTGTCTTTCATGGTCTGGAGGTCCTTCACCTGGGCCTCCTTGAAAGGGGTCATGGCCTGGCTGCCGCCTCCCATCTGAGCGGTGCCTGCAGCGGGGAGGCCCAGCAGCACCATGGTCGTCACCGTACCCAGCATCGTCTTCCTGTTCATCGGCTCATCTCCTTGCGAGGGTCTCCAGGCCACCACGCCCGGGCGCGGCGGAGGATGAACGGACGGCCCTGGCCTCGGGCGCGGCGCCTCGAGGCCAGGGGTGGTCCGTGGGATGACGATCTGTACGGGCGAGGTGCCGATCCGTGACGCAGCGTGGCAGCGACGCACGCCGCCGGAGCCGCGCTCCAACGGCGTCGTCCCCCCCTACTCGGTCTTCAGCACCCGCATGGGCTCCACCCCGGCGGCGCGCCTGGCTGGGATGTATACAGCCAGCCCGGCCACCAGGAGGAGGAGCACGGGGACGACACCGAACGCCACCGGGTCCAGCGTGCTCACGTTGTAGAGCAGACCCTTCACGAGCTGAGCTGCCAGAGCCGCCAGCGCGAGTCCGATGACGGTGCCGACGATCGCCAGCCGCAGGCCTTCCCTGAGCACCTGGCCCAACACGGTACCGTGGCCGGCGCCCAGAGCCACGCGGATGCCCATCTCTCGCTTCCGCTGGGCCACCGAGTACGCCATGACGCCGTAGATCCCCACGGCTGCCAGGACCAGGCCGAGGACGCCGAAGAGGCCCAGCACCGAGCCGCCGAGGCGTGCCGGCAGGAGGGCGATGCCCATGTGGTCCTCCATGGTGCGCATGTCGGAGACGGGCATCTGCGGGTCCGCGGCGCGGACGATTCTCTGGATGCTCTTCAGCACGGAGCTCGGGTCGCCGGTGGTGCGGGCCACCACGATCATGGACTGGGTCGGCCGCTCCCGCTCCGGCAGGAACATCATGTCACGCGGATCCTCGCCGAGACTCTGGTACTTTCCGTTTGCCACCACGCCGACGACCTGCCGATCCTTGCCATACGTGCGGAGCGTCTTCCCGACGGCGGACTGGCCCGGCCAGAAGTGGTTGGCCATGTGCGCGTTGATGACGATGACCGGTGGGGCGTCGGCGTCGTCCTGACGGGTGAAGGTGCGCCCCTCCAGGAGCCGCACGCCCAGAGCCTCGATGAAGCCTTCCGTCACCAGGGCGTACTGGACGCTCTGCCGCTCACCTTCGGAGAATTCGTAGCCCGGGACCGTCACGCCCGTGTCCGACGATCCCAGACCCAGGGGGAGCCAGTCGGAGAGACCGGCCTGGGTCACGTCCGGGAGCACCTGGACCTCCTCGAGGAGACGGTCCAGGAACTGTCGTGAGCGCGCCTGGTCGTATCCCTGGAGGCCCGGGTCCACCGACGCCACCACCAGGTTGGCCGGATCCCGGAACCCCGGGTCGATCTCGGTGGCACCCTGGAGGCTGCGCAGGAAGAGCCCCGAGCTGATGAGGAGCACCAGGGACAGCGCCATCTGCACCACCACCAGACCGCTGCTCATGCGGGACCGCTTGCCCTTGCCGCTGGACTCGCCCTTCACGGCGGACACCAGGTCGGGCTTCACGGCCTGGAGGGCGGGGGCGAGACCGAAGAGCACGCCGGCCACCAGGGAGACCACCAGCGTGAAGAGGAGCACCCGGTCGTCCATGTCCACGGAGAAGGACCAGGGCCCGTCCATGGGAGGCCTGATGTTGCCCAGGAACCTGACCGCCACGTCGGCGAGCCCCAGGCCCGCCAGGCCGGCCAGCGTGGCGAACACCAGGCTCTCGGTGAGGAGCTGGCGGAGAAGCCGGCCCCGCCCGGCGCCCAGGCTCAGGCGGATGCCCATCTCCCGCTGGCGCTCCCGGGCCCGGGCCAGGAAGAGGTTGGCCACGTTGACGCATGCGATGAGAAGCAGGAGGGACACCACCGCCATCATCACGGCGCTCATCCCGACCTGGGCGCTCCGGAAGGTGGGGTGGATCCCCGCTTCCATCTGGGGCACGAGCTTGGTGCCCACCTGGGTGTCGTAGGAGTCCGGCAGCTCGTCGCGGAGCTGGGCCACGGTGGCATCCACCACCTGCTGGGCCCGCGCCACCGTCACGCCCGGCTGAAGCCGGCCGATGACGTTCATCATGTTGCTGTCCCGGATCTCGAACATGTTGCGGCCCGGGTCGATCTCCATCTGCATCGTGAGCGGGACGTAGATGGGGATGTCGGCGAAGTTCACCGGTCCCTTGAACGCCCGGGGCGCCACGCCCACCACCTGGAAGGGGTGGCCGTTGAGCACCAGGGTCCTGCCCACCACCGCCGGGTCGCCACCGAAGCGGTCCTGCCAGAATCCGTAGCCCAGGATGGCCACCGGATGGGCTCCAAGACCCACCGACTCCTCCCCGGGGATGAAGGCCCTGCCCAGTGTCGGCGTCACCCCGTAGGTCTGGAAGAAGTTGGCGCTCACCAGCAGCCCCATGACGCGCTGGCTCCGGTCATCGCTGGCCAGAGACATGTTGTGGAAGTACCAGGCCGCCACGTCCGAGAAGGCTTCGCCCGTGCGGTCGCGGAGGTCCTGGTAGTGAGGGATGGAGTTGGAGCCGTACTCCATGCCCGGCCACATGCGGTACATCTGAACAAGCCGGTCCGGGTCCTTCGCTCCCGGGAGCGGGCGCAGGAGGATCCCGTTCACCGCCGAGAAGGTGGCGGCGTTCAGCCCGATTCCAAGGGCGAGCGTCAGCACGGCGGCCACGGTGAACACCGGGTTCTTCACCAGCATGCGGAAGGCGTAGCGCAGGTCCTGGACCACCTCGTTCATCATCGTCCCCATCAGGTCATGGCTCCCCTGCTCGCGGGCCAGGGGCACCGAAGTCACGAAATCACGCATGAGAAAGAACACCAGGCGCGCGCCGCCCAGCGTGCCCGAGAAGCGAGGCTCCCGCCTGCGGTCGTCGAAGACCTGGAGCAGATCCGCTTCGTACCGCTCCCGGAAGTCCCGGGGGTAGAGCCGGAGGAGCCATCGGTAGAACCGGCGGATACGGTCCCGCGACCGCCTGGCGCGGGACGGCGTTTCCCGTCCTCCATCGTCGCGGGTCGACGCCGAAGGAGGGGAGGGTCCCTCGCTCGGGCTCGGGGGTGGAGAGGGATCGCGAGGTGTCATGTGCCCATGCGCTCCTGCACCACCGCGAGGCTCCGGGACAGCCGTTGGGACTCGGCCCTGAGGGCCGCCTCGCCCAGGGCCGTCATGCGGTAGTAGCGCCTACGGTCCGCGTGGAGCCCCTCGTCGCCGGGATTCTCGGTCTCTTCGATGAGCCCCCCGTCGGTCATGCGCTGCAGCGAGCCGTAGAGCGTGCCGGGCCCCATGACCACTCGCCCATCGGTGAGCTCCTCCACCTCCCGGGCGATGGCATACCCGTGCTTCGCCTCCGAGGCCAGGGACACCAGCACGTGGAAGACGGTGGGCGTGAGGGGGAGGAGTCGATCCAGCTCCGGTCGGCCGGTCATGGGGGCTCCGGGAGGCATCGGGGGCGGTTGCATCCGTCACGGATGTATCGTCGTGGATCTCCCTACGTACGAGGCGCGGGCGGGTTTCAGGAGCCGCCTCGCCTTGTCCGTGTCCGGGGGTGGAGTGAAACTAGGATCCCCGGTGCCCGCACCTCATCCATCCCGAACCGTTCACCGCCCCGCTTCCATCGAGCCCATGCGCGTCCGCCCCCCCCATGCTGCCCGCGGAGTCCTGGCGCTGTGGGCCCTCTTCGTCCTTTCGGCATGCACCGCACCGCCGCGGCCCGCGGAGGAGACGGTCGCCGCAGACGCCACGGTCCGGACCAACGACCCCCGTTGGCTGGACGCGCCGTACGTGGTCATGCTCTCCCTGGACGGCTTCCGCGCCGACTACCTGCGCCGCTATCCCACGCCGGCCTTTCAGCGCCTGGCCGCCGAGGGGGCCCGCGCCTCGCGCATGATCCCGGTGTTTCCCAGCAAGACCTTTCCCACCCACTACAGCATCGCCACCGGGATGTACGCCGAGCACCACGGTCTGGTGGGCAATCACTTCTGGGACCCGGCTCGGGGCGAGGCCTATTCCAATGCGGACCGGGACGAGGTGGAAGACGGCACCTGGTACCGGGGGGAGCCCATCTGGGTGACGGCGGAGAAGCAGGGGATGCTGTCGGCGTCCTACTTCTTCGTGGGCTCCGAGGCCGACGTGGAGGGGGTGCGCCCCACCTACTGGCACCGGTACGACGAGTCGGTCCCCGACGCGGAGCGCGTCGACGGGGTCCTGGAGTGGCTGGCCCTCCCTCCGGAGACGCGGCCCCACATGATCACCCTCTACTTCTCGGACCTGGACAACGCGGGCCACAAGTACGGCCCCACTTCACCCGAGGTGAAGGCGGCGGTGGGCGACGTGGACACCCAGCTCGTGCGGCTCCTGGACGGCATCGATGCGCTGCCCTTCCACAGCCGGATCTACGTCGTGGTGGTATCGGACCACGGGATGCTGGGCGCCCGGGCCTCCCGGGCCCAGCCCGTGGACCTGAGCCTCTTTCCCGGCGTGCGCATGATGGAGAGCGGCCCATACGCCAGCGTGGTGGTGGACGAAGGGGGGCCGGAGCGGATCCGGGCCGTCCGCGACTCTCTGGCGGCCATGTTGCCCCGGGCCGACGTGTGGCTCCGCCAGGACGTGCCCGAGCGCTTCCACTACTCGGCGGATCCGCGCATCGGCGACATCGTGATCCTGGCGCGGCCGGGCTACCTGGTGGTGCCGTCGGACAAAGTGCCCACCGAGACGGTCTACACCCACGGGTGGGACAACCGGGACACACGCATGGGCGCCATCTTCCTGGTGCGGGGCCCGGGCATCCGCCCGGGTCAGCGTATCCCGGCCTTCGAGTCGGTGAACGTGTATCCCTTCCTGGCCCATGTCCTGGGGCTCGAGCCCAATCCGGACATCGACGGGAGCTTCGACGTGCTGGCGCCGATCCTGGACGAGGGGTACTGACCTACCAGCCGCCGCCTCCCCCGCCGCCGAAGCCCCCTCCGCTGAAGCCGCCGCCGCTGAAGCCGCCCCCGCCGCCGAAGCCCGAGCCTCCGGAGCTCCGCGGCCCCGAGCCCAGCGCGGTGGTGGCGGTGGCGGACATCTGACCCATGGAATGGACGAAGAGGGTGGGCCGGAAGCCGCCGTGCCACGTGCCCACGTACCAGGTGGGCGGCTCCGTGTAGATGTCGTCGAAGGCGGCGGCCCACTTCCGCTCCACGCCGAAGGCCATGGCATAGGGGAGGAAGCGCTCGAACATCTCGGGAGACGTGATCATGCGCTTGTAGCGCTCCGACTCGACCCGGTCCAGGAACTCTTCGAACCCCAGGATGCGTTCGCGGACCCGGGCGCCCTTCACCGTGCGCGCCGGCATGAAGAAGCCGAACACGAAGACGGGGAGGGCGCTCAGGACCACGGCCAGGATCAGGGTCAACGGAGAGAGCTCGAACCTCCGTGCGAGAGGCAGCCCCGCGGTGATACCTACGCCGGCTACGACGAAGCCCACGGCCATCCACGTGCCCAGCACCTTGTCGGGACGACGCTGGTAGTAGCCGCGGCCCACCAGCTCCCGGAAGATGCCCGAGCGGATATCGCCCAAGTGCCGATAGAAGGAGTGGGCCAGTCCCGACATGGTCTCGGGCAGCGGCGTCCCGCTGTCCCCACCCCCGAAGATGCCCTCGAGCATCTCCCGCTCGTGATCCCGGAGCTCGCTCCAGCGCTCCCTTGGCTTCACCGGAACCAGGCTGTAGTCCTCCTTTCCGATGAGACGCCCGAGCATGCCGTCGGCCTTCACTTCCTCGATGCGCAGGTATCCCCGCACCGCCAGGTCCACCAGCGCGGCGGTGATGTCCCGCATGTCGGGCCGGTTGTCGATGAGCGTGCCGGCCTCGGCGGGGGTTAGCTCCTCGGGCGGCTCGTACTGGGGAGACACGGAGAGCCGTGCCGGATCCCGGCCCCTCAGGTACCACACGCGCCACATGAGTCCCAGGCTCAGGAGCGGGAGGAGGAGAATCCAGTTCGCGCGCAGGAACAAGAGGGTCCTGTCGAGCGCGGTGGGCCGGGCCACCACGCCCGGATTCCACGCCACGGCAATGGTCAGACCCTCCCGGTAGTTGAGGGAGCGCCGGGTCTGGAAGAAGTACCCGTCGTCGGTGGGCTCCACCGAGGCGGCGTTCTCGGCGGCGCCGTACCCTCCGGTCCACGACGCCGTGCGCGTGCCCTCCACGCCCCGGGGGAGGATCACCATGGCCGACGCCTCCTGGATGGGAACCTCCCATTCGTCGCCGGTGACGTTCCAGTAAAGCTCGTCGTACTCGTCCCAGAACTTCAGCGCGTTGCGGACCCGGTAGTGGATGAAGACGGTCCGGGTGGCGTCCTGGGCGCCGGGGACGCGGATCTTGAGCTTCCGGTAGTGCCGCTCGCGCGACGACGAGAACCCGTAGGCCTCGCCCCCGGGTCCCGTCACCGTGACGTCCTTCAGGAAGAGGCGGTAGGAGAAGCCCTGGGGCGTGCGGTACTCCACGGGGATGGTGCGGTAGATCCCGTTCCACGATCCGGTGAAACGGACCTGGATCTCCTCGCGCACGTCGGTCCATCCCGACGCCTCCACCCGCAGGGTCGCGTCGAAGCGCTGGATGCTCATGCTGCGCTGGGCGGCGGCGCCGGCGGGTGCCAGGACGAGGAGGAGCGACGCCGTCAGTCCCGTGGAGACCCGGGAGATGCGGGGCGCGTGGCTGCCCGCCTGGGGCGCCGTGAGTCGGTCCAGGGTCATCGGGTCCTCCTGATCACGGCCCATGCGTCGCCATCGGGGTGGGGACGGGACGCTCGTAGATCCGCCACCTCCGCGTCACCTTCCCCCCGA
>JASFRY010000155.1:0-8552 GCA_050114675.1 Gemmatimonadota bacterium
CCGAGGGAGGCGTAGGTCAGGATCTTGCCGGCGTGCCACGCGGTGGTCTGGGAAACCCGTCCACCGCAGGCGAGTGCGAAGGATCCGCACATGCCGATGCAGTGAGGGCTTCCGATCAGGCCCGCGAGCGCTGCGGCCGAGATGGCTGGGATCATGGCGCGTGATGCGGGCAGGATCAGCGGGAATAGATCCGCTGGACGAAGGACCGATATCGAGGTACGTGGAGCTCACCCCAGAAGAGAACCATATGGAACAGACCACTCCGGGTACAGTCGCCGCCGCGAGCACCGGCGCCGGCACCGACTACGACATCGACATCGACATCGTGAAGATGTTCTTCACGGCGACGGTGGTGTGGGCCCTGGTCGGGATGCTGGTGGGCGTCATCATCGCCCTGGAGCTCGCCTGGTGGCCCGCCAACATGGGCCTGCCCTGGACCACGTTCGGCCGTCTCCGGCCCCTGCACACCAACGCGGTGATCTTCGCGTTTGCCGGCAACGTGTGCTTCACGGGCATCTACCACTCCATGCAGCGCCTGCTGAAGACGCGGATGTTCAGCGATACCCTTTCACGCGTCCACTTCTGGGGCTGGCAGCTCATCATCGTGGCCGCGGCCATCACCCTGCCGCTCGGCATGACCGAGTCCAAGGAGTACGCCGAGCTGATCTGGCCCATCGACGTAGCCATCACGTTCGTGTGGGTGGTGTTCGCGGTGAACTTCTTCGGCACCATCGCCATCCGGAAGGTAAAGCACCTCTACGTGGCGATCTGGTTCTACATGTCGTTCGTGATCACCATCGCGGTGCTTCACATCTTCAACAATCTGGCCATTCCGGCGACGTTCTTCCGCTCCTATCCCATCTACGCGGGGCTCACCGACGCCCTGGTTCAGTGGTGGTACGGGCACAACGCGGTGGGCTTCTTCCTCACCACGCCCTTCCTGGGCCTCATGTACTACTACCTGCCCCGGGCGGCGGAGCGGCCGGTGTACAGCTACCGGCTCTCCATCATCCACTTCTGGGGGCTGGTCTTCCTCTACATCTGGGCCGGGCCGCACCACCTCCTCTACTCGGCGCTGCCCGACTGGGCCCAGACCCTGGGCATGGTATTCAGCATCATGCTTCTGGCCCCGTCGTGGGGCGGTATGCTCAACGGGCTCCTCACGCTGAAGGGGGCCTGGGACAAGGTGCGCACCGATCCCATTCTGAAGTTCATGGTGGTGGCGGTGTCGTTCTATGGAATGAGCACGTTCGAAGGCCCCATGATGGCCATCCGGAGCGTCAACGGCCTGGCCCACTTCACCAACTGGGTCATCGGCCACGTCCACTCCGGCGCGCTGGGCTGGGTGGGCATGATGTCCTTCGGCATGCTCTACTGGTTGGTCCAGAACATCTGGAAGCGCCCCCTGGCACACCCCCGGTGGGCCACGCACCACTTCTGGCTCGCCACCATCGGCATCGTGCTCTACACCGTGTCCATGTGGGCCGCGGGCCTCATGGAGGGGCTGCAGTGGCGCGCCCTGAACGACGCCGGCCAGCTGGCCAACCCCATCTTCCTGGACATCACCCACCGCCTGAACCCCTTCATGTGGCTCCGTGTGACCGGAGGCGGCATGTATCTGGTCGGCGCGGTCATGATGGCCATCAACTTCTGGCAGACCATCCGTGGACCCGCCGCGCCGGAGACGGCCGAAGCGGTCCCGGTGGGTGCGGACTGAGGAGGCCGACATGAGCACCGAGCAGAACCAGTCCGAGAAGGCCTACGGACGACTCCACCGCCGACTCTTCGAGGGGAAGGCCGCCGTCTTCGCCATCGCCACCACCGTGGCCATCTCCATCGGGGGGCTCGTGGAGATCGTGCCCATGTACACCGCCCAGTCCCTCACCTGGGAGCGGGCCGACTGGGTGACGCCCTACACGCCCCTGGAGGTGGCGGGCCGCGACATCTACATCCGGGAGGGGTGCTATCTGTGCCACTCCCAGATGATCCGGCCCATGCGCTCGGAGATGCTCCGCTACGGCGAATGGTCACGGGCCGCCGAGTACCAGTACGATCGGCCCTTCCTCCTGGGCTCGAGACGCCTCGGGCCCGACCTCCAGCGCGTGGGCGGCAAGTACCCCGACGCCTGGCACTACGAGCACATGCGGGATCCGCGCTCCACGTCGCCGGGCTCCATCATGCCCGTCTATCCGTGGCTCCACCGGAACAAGATCGATCCTGCCGACATCACCGCGTCGGTACGGGCGCTGGCCAAGGCTGGTACGCCCTACGAAGCCACCGACGAGGCCTCGGTCGCCCAGGCACTCCAGACTCAGGGTCAGAAGATCGTGGACAACCTGTCCACCACGGGGATCACGGCAGCGTGGGACGACGAGATCGTGGCCCTCATCGCCTACCTCCAGCGGCTGGGCGTCGAGGGCAAGGCCCACCTCGCGCAGCAGGGCACTTCGGCGACCCCGGGTGCCGACGGGCAGAAGGCCGCCGCTGCCGCATCCGGAAGCGCACAGTCGGGAGGCACCCCGTGAATCCTCTTCTGAAGCACGCCTCCGAGTCGGTCCAGATGGGCTGGCTCCTGGGCGCGATGACCGTGGTGTTCCTCGCCATCTTCCTGGCCTGGGTGTTCTACGCCTACCGGCCCAAGCACCGGCAGCTCATGGAAGAGCTGGGACGCATGCCGTTCACCGACGGAGGTGACGCGTGAGCAAGGAGACCAATCGGCGCCTCGGGCACACCGACGAGGCCGACGGGATCGACGAGTACGACAACCCGCTTCCGGACTGGTGGGTCGGGCTGTTCTGGTTCACCATCATCTGGGCCCTGGGCTACGGACTGTGGTACCACGTCATCGCCGACCGCTCCCAGGTGAAGCATCTCCAGGAGGAGATGGCGGCGGCCGACGCGCGTTGGCCCGAGCAGGCGGCCGCCACGCAGGCGGCGGCCACCGCGTTCACCATCACGCCCGAGGCGGTGGCCAGGGGCGAGCAGGTGTTCAAGCAGAACTGCGTCGCCTGCCATGGAGACCACCTGCAGGGCGTCATCGGCCCCTCGTTCCTCGACGACGAATGGCTCCACGGCGGGCAGGCGTCCCAGATCATCCACACCATCACCAACGGCGTCCCGGCGAAGGGGATGGTGCCGTGGGGCGGGATCCTGAGCCCCGAACAGATCAACGACGTGGCGGCCTTCGTGATCACCAAGCACAGCGAGGCGACGGGGCGTCCCATCGAGGAGATCCTGAAGCCACCGGCAGACACGGATGACGCGTCGTCGCAGGACAGCAGTGGCGCACAACAGTCCCCGGGCAACCCAGGTTGACCGGGGCTCTTCCAGATAGATTCACGAGGTGACGGTCCGGGGGCGGTACCACGCCGCTCCCGGCCGACCGAGGGAGGTTTTCGCCGTGGCCGTGGCCAGGCTTCCGGGCATGTCCGGAACGCGGGAGTGGGTCTACCCGCAGTCCATCCAGGGAACGTTCACGCGGCTGCGCCGCTGGACGTTCCTTGCGCTCCACGTGGCGCTCTTCGTGGCACCGTGGATCACCATCAAGGGGCACCCCATGCTCCTCATCGACCTGCCCCACCGGCGGGTGCACCTCATGGGGGCCATCTTCACCCCGTCGGACACCATCTTCCTGGTGCTCCTCCTCCTCTTCCTCGCGTTCAGCCTCTTCTTCTTCACGGCCATCTTCGGACGCATCTGGTGTGGGTACGCCTGCCCGCAGACGGTCTTCCTGGAGAGTTGGATCCGTCCCCTGGAGCAGTGGATCGAAGGGGACCGCACCCGGCGCAAGCGGCGGGACGCGCAGGGGCTGTCGTGGGACAAGGCGTGGCGCAAGGGGATGAAGTGGGTGGTCTTCCTGGGGGTGTCGGTTCTCCTGGGCATGGCCATGACCAGCATCTTCGCGGGAGCCCGTCCCCTCTGGACGGGGCAGGCCAGCGCCACCTCCTACGCCTTCGTGGCCATCTTCGCGGCCTTCTGGTTCGTGGACTTCACCTGGTTCCGCGAGCAGTTCTGCATCTTTCTGTGTCCCTACGCCCGCTTCCAGAGCGCCCTCACCGACGACGAGACGCTCCTGGTCTCCTACGACGAAGACAGGGGTGAGCCGCGAGGCCCCAAGCGTGGTCCCGAGGGCGGCTGCATCGCGTGCCAGAAGTGCGTGGTGGTGTGTCCCCAGGGCATCGACATCCGCAACGGCTTCCAGCTCGAGTGCATCCAGTGCGCCCGGTGCATCGACGCGTGCGAGAGCGTCATGAGCCGCTTCGACCAGCCCACGCTGGTGCGCTACAGCTCCATCGCCGCCGACGAGAGGCGTACGGCCCGTCCGCTCCGGCCCCGCACGATGGTGTACGGAGGGCTCCTCACCACGCTGACGGCCGCCGCCGTGGTGCTCCTCCTGGGCCGCGTGCCCTTCGAGGCATCGGTGAATCGGGCGCCGGGATCGCTCTTCACCGTGGACGCCGACGGCTACGTGCGGAACACCTTCCTGCTCAAGCTCACCAACAACGACGCCTCCGACGACAGCGTGGCCTACCAGGTGG
This sequence comes from Gemmatimonadota bacterium, assembly GCA_050114675.1. Classification (GTDB taxonomy): domain Bacteria; phylum Gemmatimonadota; class Gemmatimonadetes; order Longimicrobiales; family Gaopeijiaceae; genus SZUA-318. The sequence goes on from JASFRY010000155.1 coordinate 4,539, forward strand.
ATGTGGAAGGCCTGCAGAACGCCGAGCTGGTGATGTCCGACCTGACCGTCGGGCCGGAGGAGAGCCGGACCATTCCCCTGGTGGTGCGCGTTCCCCCCGCCGCGGCGACGAGCCGGACGCTTCCCTTCACGGTGCGCATCGCCTCGCCGACCGCCGAGCTGCTGCTGCCCACCACCTTCAAGACAGGAGCGAGCTTCGGTGGTGAAGACCAATGACGGGGTGCCCCCGGCGGGGCACATCACGGTGAGCCGCGACTGGATCTGGCCGGTCGCGCTGGCCATCGCCCTGGCGGTGGTCCTGGTGGTCAACGGGATCTTCATCTACATCGCCGTGACGGGGGCCGACGAGGTCGCCCCCTCGTACGTCGAGGGCGAGCGATAGCCCGCACACCGCCGTGGATTCCCCTTCGACCCTCCGCCCTGCCGACGCCGCCGGATCCGGCGGTCCGGACCCCTCCGAGAACGCCTCGCGCCAGGCGCGCTGTCCCCACTGCGGCACGGCCGTGGAAGGCCCTGCCGACGCCTTCTGCTGTGCCGGGTGTGAGATGGCGTACGCCATCATCCGGGGTGCGGGCCTGGAACGGTACTACGCCGACCGGGAGGCGTTCGCGCCACGTCCCGAGCCCCTTCCGGGAGGGTGGGACGCCCTCCCCGTGGAGCCTGGGAAGGGCGGCTTGTGCGAGATCCGCCTGGCCATCGACGGGCTGCGCTGCGCCTCCTGCGTCTGGGTCGCCGAGAACGTGCTGCAGCGCACCGTGGGCGTGGACGAAGCCACGGTGAGCTACGCCACGGGCCGGGCCGTCCTGCGGTGGGATCCGGCGAAGGTGCGCCTCGGCGAGCTCGCGGGCCGCATCGCGGCGTTGGGCTACCGTCCCCGCCTCCTCGGTGAGGAGTCCCGGCCGGACCGGGATCTGCTGCTGCGCCTGGGTGTGGCTTCCTTCGCGGCGGCCAACGTCATGATGTTCGCCGCCGCGCTCTACGCGGGATGGTTCGGAGGGATGGAAGCCCGCTTCGTCGCCCTCTTCCAGTGGATGTCCCTCATCCTGGCCACTCCGGTGGCGCTGTGGAGCGCCGCGCCGTTCTTCGCAGGAGCCTGGGCCGGGCTTCGCAACGGGGTGCTGCACATGGACGTCCCCATCGCCCTGGCCGTGGCCGTGCTCTACGTGCAGGGCGTCGTGGGCACCCTCACTGGGGCGCACATCTACCTCGATTCCCTCACCATGCTGGTTGCGCTCCTCCTGGCGGGGCGGGTCCTGGAATCCCGGGGACGTCGCCGGGCGGCGGAGGCGGCGGTGACGCTGGCCGCCACCGTGCCGCCCACGGCGAGGCGCCTGGCCGACGACGCGGTGGAGACGGTGGCGTCCAGCGAGCTGGCGCCCGGAGACCGTGTGGTGGTGGGGGTGGGGGAGGAGCTCCCCGCCGACGGCGTGGTGGCCGACGGCGAGGCCGCGCTACGCGTGGCGCTGCTCACGGGGGAATCGGCGCCGGTCCAGGTGCACGCGGGCCAGCGCGTGTGGGCGGGCACCGTGGTGATGGACGGCGCGCTCACGGTGGAGGTCACGGAGGCGGCCGAGGAGACGGTGATCCACCGCATGGCCGAGGAGCTTCGTGCGGCCGCCGATCGGGGCACGCGGCCCTCGTCCACCGACCGCATCGCCCCCTGGTTCACGGGCGCGACACTGATGGTGGCGGCGTTCACCTTCGTGGGGTGGCTCCTCACCGTGGGTGCGGGCGCGGCGCTGACCGCCACGGTGGCGGTCCTTGTGGTGGCGTGCCCCTGCGCGCTGGCGCTGTCCCGTCCCCTGGCCGCCGCAGCCGGCCTGGGTGCCGCCGCCCGACGCGGACTCCTGTTCCGCTCCGCCGACGCCCTGCTGGAGCTGGCCGACGTGGACACGGTCGCCCTGGACAAGACCGGCACCGTCACCGCCGGGGCCCTGGACGTGGTGGCTGCCGGTGACGACGACCTGCGGGTCGCCGCCGGGCTGGAGCGGTACTCCACGCATCCCGTGGCGCTGGCGGTGGTGAGGGAGGCGGCGGCACGGGGGATCCCCCTTCCTGCTGCCACCGAGGTCCGGGAGGAGGTGGGGGTGGGCATCTCGGGCGTCGTGGACGGCGGGCGCTGGCGCATCCGGAGCGGAGGCGGCGGGGTGGTGGTGCTGGAGGGAGCGGACGGACACCGGGGCCTCATCCGACTCGGCGACTCGGTGCGGCCCGATTCGGCCGATGCGGTGCGCCGGCTGGAGGCGCTGGGCGTTTCGGTGGTGCTCCTCACCGGGGATCACGCCGAGGCGGCCCGCCGCATCGCCGGGCATGCCGGCATCGAAGCGGTCCAGGCGCGGATGGACCCCGAGGAGAAGTCGGCGTGGGTGCGCGCCCGACGCGATGCGGGACACACGGTGCTCTTCGCCGGCGACGGGCTGAACGACGGCCCCGCGCTGGCCCGGGCCGACGTGGGCGTGGCCATGGGCACCGGGGCGGCGTCGAGCATCCTCACCGCCGACGGGGTCCTGGCGGCGGGCTCGATCCTTCCCCTCGCCACGGGGATCGAGGCGAGCCGGGCCTGCCGGACCGCCATCCGGTGGAATCAGGGACGCTCGGTGGTGTACAACGTGGTGGCGGTGACGGCGGCGGCGGCGGGGTGGGTGAATCCCCTGGTCGCGGCCGTGCTCATGCCCATCTCCAGCGCGATGGTCATCTGGGGCGCCTCGCGCGTGGAAGCCGCCGTGCGCCGGGCCGAACAGGGGCGAGCCACATGAACTCCATCTTCTTCCTTCTCCCCGTAGCCGTCCTCCTGGCGGCCGTCTTCCTGGCCCTCTTCCTCAAGGCCGTGAAGGACGGGCAGTTCGACGACCTGGACGACCCGCCCCGCCGCATCCTGAAGGACGACTGACACCGGGACTTTGTACCAAAAGAGAACAATTTTCGTTCTTGACATTCTCTCGGTGCGGCGCCCATGGTGACCCCTTCCGGACCCTCGCTGCGGGGGACCGGACCCTCGCACGTAGCCGGCGCGAAGCCGGCGAGGAGATCCTCCCATGGGTGCTTCCCGCGTCGCCGTCCTGGTGTCCGTCTGTGCCACTGCCGTCCTGGTGGGCGGCTGCGCGCCTCTCCGGGGGGGAGGCGGTCCGGATGCGGCGGGCGGGAGAAGCGTGCACCGGGAGCGGGGTGCCCTGATCCTGGAAGGCGCAGCCCTCCGGGATGGCCGGGGCTCCCTCCTGGACGCGCTAAGGGGGAAGGTGCCCAGCTTCCGCCTGCACCGGACGTCGGGCCGGTGTCCCGACATCTCCCTGCGGGGGACGGGCGCCACCCTGGGGCACCGGGGGAACCCCTCCGTCTACGTGGACGGGGCCCACGCCACCGACACCTGCATCCTCCAGGCGCTCCGGGCTGACGACACGGAACGTGTCGAAGTCTATCCCATGGGATTCACGACCCGGCCGGGGTACGGGACCGAGTCCAGCGGCCTCATCCTGGTGTTCATGCGGGCCAGCTGAGCGTCCCGCCGCGGTGCTCGGCGGCGGACAGGCCGCCCCGATCCTCCTCGGTCTCGACCGACGCCGAAACACATCCGGCATTGCGCGGCGCGCGAGAGCACCGGAGCTTCCTTGGACGGCCCGTGCGTGGGGCGCGCGGGCCGTCCTGAGCGGTAGCGTCGCCCTTCCATCCACAGGGATGCGCAAATGATCGACTGGGACCTCATCGCTCCCATGGTCGTGGCCGTGGTCTTGATCCTCACCGTCGGGGGCGTGGCCGTGCTCCGCCCAATCGCCAAGCGCCTGAGCGATGTCATGGAGCTGTATGCGCGGGACCGCCAGTCGGGGCTGGAGAACGACGTGGGACAGATCCGCGACCTGCTCGAGAACATGAACGCGCGCCTCCAGCTCATGGAGGAACGGCAGGACTTCACGGAGCGTCTCCTGACCGGGGAGAAGAAGAAAGAGGAGCTTCCCCGGGCAGAGTGAGGGCCGAAGGAACCCGGAGCCCGGGCCGTACCCCTTCCGGAGCAGGAGCCGAC
>JASFRY010000156.1:0-8551 GCA_050114675.1 Gemmatimonadota bacterium
TCGGACACCCGCTCCAGGGCATGATGTGGCTGCCCGACGACTACCGGGCCGGCGAGCAGCGGCCCATGCTGGTCACCTTCTACGAGAAGCAGACCCAGAACCTCAACCGCTATCCCATGCCCGAGCTCTTCGTGAGCATGGGCCGGGCCGCCATCGAGTCGGTGAGCCGCGGCTACATCGTCATGGTACCCGATATCTACTACAACATCGGCTCGTCCCACGAGGACCAGCTCGACTGCGTGGAAGCGGCGACGAAGAAGGTCATCGACATGGGCTACGCCGACCCGGACCACATCGGCGTCCACGGCCACAGCTATGGCGGCGAAGGCGCGGCCTACATCGGCACCCGGTCGAGGCTGTTCGCCGCGGTGGGCGAGGGCGCCGGCGTCACCGACATCTACACCGACTTCAGCCAGGAGTGGGGCTGGTCGTACCAGAACAGCGGCGGCTCGGGGGCGAACGGTGCCGGCTACTACATCTACAGCCAGGGCCGCTGGGGGAAATCGCCGTGGGAGATGCCCGACGTCTACCACGACCAGTCGGCGCTGTCCCACGCCGACGAGGCGAGCCAGCCCATCCTCATCATGCACGGTACCGCCGATCCCACGGTGTCGTTCAACGAGAGCCTGAAGTTCTACAACGCGCTCCGGTTCAACGAGAAGACGGCCTTCCTGCTGGCCTACCCCGGCGAGGGGCACCACCTGAGCAAGCTGGGCAACCGGAAGGACTTCACCATCCGGTTCTACGAGTTCTTCGACCACTACCTGAAGGGGGCGCCGGCCCCGGCGTGGATGACCGACGGCGTGCCGTTCCTGCAGAAGACGGGCGTCCCCGGGGACGGGACCGAGGGCCGTTAGGCATCACACGAGAGGAGACACCATGCCCATCGCGAACATCCACATCGTGGGAACCGCCACGCGAGCGCAGAAGGCGGAGCTCGTGAAGGAGGTCACCGACGCCATCGTCCGGATCCTGGGGAAGGACCGGAACCGCACGTCCGTCATCATCCACGAGATGCCGTCGGACAACTGGGGCGTGGGAGGGCTCCTGCGCGACGACTGGTTGAAGCAGCAGCGGGACGGAGGCGGACCGGGCTCCGGATGACCGGTCCCCGGTGGGGATCCGGCAGGTCGCCTGACCGGGCGGGACCGTGGGCGAGCTTCCCACCGAGCGCACCGGGCCGGATGCAACCCTTCGACCCTCGACCGTATCCAAAGCGTGTGCACCTACCTTACACTTCTACTTACTGGACCCGCGCTCAGGACGCCAACTCGTGCCTCGTCCCCTCGGTATCACGTCCCTCCGCATCCTCGCCGCCGTCCGTGACGGCGATGCCTACGGTCTGGACCTGGTGGTCCGGACCGGGCTCCCGTCGGGAACGGTCTACCCAACCCTGGGGCGCCTGGAGCGCCGGGGGCTGGTTTCGGGCCGGTGGGAGGACCGTGAGACGGCCGAGGGCGAGGGCCGACCCAGGCGCCGGTACTACGCGCTCACGGACGCGGGCGCCCGCGCCCTGGCCGAGGGTGCGGCCCGCGTCGCCGAGGCTGCACGGGCGCTGAGGCCCGCCGGGGGCGGAGCCGGGTGAGGGGGCAGCACGTTCCCCGGTGGGCCCTCTGGACCCTACGGGTCGTCTCCCTCGTGGTCCCCCGTCCGCGACGGCGTTCGTGGCTCCAGGAGTGGGAGGGCGAGGTGCACGCCCTGGCGTCCGTGGCCGGGCGGGCGGGCACCGGATACGTGCCGAGCCTGGGAGCGTTCGTGGTGGGGGCCCTGCCCCACGCACTGTGGATGAGGATGGAGGCGTGGACGATGGAGAGCGTGATGCAGGACGTGCGGTACGCGTGGCGTGTGCTCAGGCGGGCCCCGGGATTCACGGTGGTGGCGGCCCTCACCCTTGCGCTGGGCATCGGCGCCAACGCCGCCATCTTCTCGCTCGTGAACGGCATCCTCTTCCGTTCCCCACCCGGGATCTCCGAGCCCGACCGGCTGGTGCAGATCGCCCGGAGCTACGACCAGGCGCCCCGGTGGGACAACTGGTCGTGGCCGGCGCTGCAGCTGATCGGACGGGAGGCCCGGACCCTCTCGGCCGTGGCCGGCTACCAGAGCCAGGCCTTCGTCCTGGGCCAGGGCCCCGAGACCGCGGAGATCTCCGGTGAGCTGGTCACGGGGCGGTACTTCGACGTCCTGGGCGTGCGCCCGTTCCTGGGCCGGCTCATCGGCCCCGAAGACGACGTGACCCCCGGCGCCCATCCCGTGGTGGTGTTGAGCCACGGGCTCTGGGCCCGGCGCTTCGGTTCGGATCCGGGGGTGGTGGGCCGGACCGTGCGCATCGGGGCACGCCCCTACCAGGTCATCGGTGTGGCACCGCCGGGCTTCGCGGGGCCCGATGTGGTCGGCACGCCCCCCGAGGTATGGGTCCCGGCCATGCAGACGTCGGGCTACCGGGGCACGCTTCCCTTCGACCAGTGGGGATGGAGCTGGATCAACGCCATCGGCCGCCTCGAGGACGGCGTGTCGTTTCAGGAGGCCCGGGCATCCATGGACGTGGTCACGAACCGGCTCCGCGAAGCGGCATCGGTGAACAGGGACATCCGGATCCTCCTGGCCCGCGGCGTGGGCCTCGATCCCGGAGAGGAGGCACAGGCCCGCCAGATCTCCCTTCTCCTCCTGGGCATCGTGGGCCTCGTGCTCCTCATCACCTGCACCAACGTGGCCAACCTCTTCCTGGCCCGCGGTGCGAGCCGCGCGACCGAGGTAGGCGTGCGCATGGCCATGGGGGCCGGACGCACCCGCCTCATCCGCCAGCTGGTGACGGAGAGCCTCCTCCTGGCGCTCCTGGCCACGGCTCTGGCGGTGCCCCTGCTTCGTCTCGCCGGCGGCCTCCTCCCCCACGTCTTTCCCTACAGCCTCTCCGTTCCTCTCACCGCCGACGGAAGGGTGTATCTGTTCCTGGCCGGTGTGGGGCTCCTGGCGGGGATCCTCTTCGGCGTGTGGCCTGCGTGGGCCGCCGCCACGCGAGATGTGACCCACGCCCTCAGGGACGCCCGATCCACCGGAGGGCGCGGCCGCACCCGGCTGCGCGACGCCCTGGTGGTGACCCAACTCGCCCTGTCGCTGGGGCTCGTGGCCGGCGCCACCCTCCTGGGGCGCAGCGTCCTCAACGCCCGGGCGGCAGACCCGGGCTTCGATCCCCGGGGGCTGGTGGTGGGCAGGGTGAGCCTGGACCCCACCGGCCGATACGACGAACGGTCGGGTCGCGCGCTCTTCCGTCGTCTCCTGGCGGCGGTGGAGGCCTTGCCGGGCGTGCGCAGCGCCACCCTGGCCAACGTCACGCCCATCGCAGGTGGGCACAGCCGGGCCACGGTGCGCCCGGCGGACCACCCCGACGACGTGGACTACGAGGCGGAGATGGTGGTGGTGGGGCCCCGCTACTTCCAGACGCTGGGTATTCCGGTGGTACAGGGTCGGGCCCTGCGGAGCTTCGATGACGAACCCGAGCGGGTCGTCGTGGTGAACCAGGCCTTGGCCCGCATGTTCTGGCCAGGTGAGACTGCGGTGGGCAAGGAGCTGGCGGGAGACCCAGGCTGGCGGGTCGTGGGCGTGGTGGGCGATGTGCAGATGCGCTCCCTCCGCGCCGCCGGCCGACCGGCGGTCTACTACCCCATGAGCCAGCGCTACTCGAGCGTGATGGCCCTGCACGTGCGGACCGATGGGGGCAGCACCTCCGCCGTGGCCCGGGCGCTGCCCGGGGCGGTGCAGTCGGTGGACCCCGAGCTCCCCGTCTCCAGCGTGGTGAGCCTCCAGGACGCCCTGGCCTCGTCCATGGGCGAGACGCGCACCATCGCGACGCTCCTGGCCGTGTTCGCCGCCCTGGCCCTCGTGCTGGCGTCGGTCGGGCTCTACGGGCTTGTGTCGTACGGCGTGTCCCAGCGGGCCCGGGAGATGGGAATCCGCCTGGCGCTGGGCGCCCGACCCGAGGGGCTGGTGCGCCTGGTCCTCGTCCGGGGTCTGGGGCTCGCCGGGGCGGGGCTGGGGCTCGGCCTGGCGGTGGCGTTCGGCATGGCCCGGGCGTTGGGGGGACTCCTGTACCGCGTCGGCCCCGGGGACGCGCCTTCCTTGGTCATGGCGTCCGCGGTTCTCCTGGCCACGGCCGTCCTGGCGGCCTGGATCCCCGCCCGGCGCGCGTCCAGGGTGGACGCGGCGGTCTCGCTCCGGGAGGAAGGGTGAGGCCGCCTGGCGCGGCGTTGGTCCTCCGCCGTCTCGGCGACGGGTTGATCCCGGTCCGGCTGGCGGAGATCCCGAGTCGTCCGTGGCGCGCGGACGGGGCAGGTTGACACGGAGCCTCGCGTTGCGCCCATTGCGCACCCCGCACCGCGAACCTCCTGAAACGAACCGAGACCATGAGCGACACCATCCGGCATGCCCGCTGGGACGACATGCCCAAAGAAAAGGTGACCGACGACATCCACCGCCGCCTCTTCACCGGCGAGCGCATGATGATCGCCCACGTGTACCTGGACAAAGGCGCCATCGTCCCCACCCACGCCCACGACAACGAGCAGCTCACCTACATCCTGGACGGAGCGCTGCGCTTCTGGATCGGCGCTGAGGACGCGGCGGACCGCCGGGAGCTGGTGGTGCGCGCCGGCGAGGTCCTCTACATCCCGTCCAACGTGCCCCACAAGGCCGAGGCGCTGGAGGATACGTTCGACGTGGACGTCTTCAGCCCGCCCCGCCAGGACTGGCTGGACGGCACCGATTCGTACTTCCACCAGAAGTAGGCGGGCATCATGGACCTGGGACTCAAGGGCAAGGCCGCGCTTGTGTGCGGCTCGAGCCAGGGGCTGGGCCGAGCCATCGCCGAGGCCCTGGCCGCCGAAGGCGCCGACGTGGTGGTGAACGCCCGCTCCGCGGAGAAGATCGAGGCGGTGGCCAAGGAGATCGCCGCCGCCACGGGGGCGAAGGTGGTGGGCGTAGCCGCAAACCTCACCGACCCCGCCGACGTGGCGTCGTTGGTGGAGAAGGCCCGTGAGGCGCTGGGACGTATCGACATCCTGGTGACCAACACGGGCGGGCCTCCGTCGGGGCCCTTCGAGGACCACTCGGCCGAGGTATGGCGCAACGCCATCGCCCAGAACCTGGAGAGCGTGCTGAACCTCGTCCGCCCGGTCCTGCCCGAGATGAAGGAGCGGCGCTGGGGGCGCATCCTGAACGTCACGTCGATCACGGTGAAGCAGCCGGTGGAGAGTCTCATCCTCTCCAACACGGTCCGGGCGGGCGTGACGGGGTTCGCCAAGACGCTGTCCAACGAGGCGGCCCCCTTCAACGTCACGGTCAACAACATCATTCCGGGCTACACGCGTACCGAGCGCCTCGTGGACCTGGCCGAGGCCAACGCGGCCCGCAAAGGGGGTACGGTGGAGGAAGCCTACGCCCAGTGGGCGACCGAGGTGCCCATGGGTCGCCTGGGCGAGCCCGAGGAGCTGGCTGCCATGGCGGCGTTCCTGTGCTCGGAGCGTGCAGGATACGTCACCGGACAGTCGGTGGCGGTGGACGGGGGCTGGATCAAGGGACTCTTCTAGGATTCTGGGACTTCGAGGGGGCGACATCACATGGGAACGTCGGCGCTGACGGCAGCGGAGTGGATCTGGAAGGACGGCGAGTACGTCGCCTGGGATGAAGCCCAGGTGCATCTCCTGTCGGTGGCCGTACAGTTCGGCGCGTCGGTCTTCGAGGGGATCCGCTGCTACGAGACCCCGAAGGGCCCAGCCATCTTCCGGGTCAGGGAGCATATCCGCCGCCTCCAGGACTCGTGCGCCATCTACCGCATGCCCCTGGAGCACTCGGCGGACACGCTGGTGGAGGCATGCCGGGAGACGGTGAAGAAGAACGGGCTTGGGAGCGGCTACATCCGGCCCATGGTGTTGTGGGGCTACGGGTCCGCGGGGATGAATCCGGTGGACAGCCCGCTGGAGACGTACGTGGCGGCGTGGCCGTGGGGCGCGTACCTGGGCGAGGAGGCCCTGGCCCAGGGTGTGGACGTATGCGTGTCTTCGTGGCAGCGCGCCCACCCCAACACCTTCCCGGTGCGGGCCAAGGCGGCAGGGCACTACGTGAACGCGCAGCTCATCAAGATGGAGGCGGTGGCCAACGGGTACGTGGAGGGCATCGCCGTGAGCCCCAGCGGCCTGGTGAGCGAGGGGAGCGGGCAGAACCTCTTCCTGGTGCGCGACGGCGTGGTGGTCACGCCTTTCCTGGACGGCAGCTCTCTGGAGGGGATCACCCGGGACGCGGTGATCCACATCGCCCATGACCTGGGCTACGAGGTGCGCGAGCAGAGCGTGCCCAGGGAGAGCCTGTACACCGCGGACGAGCTCTTCTTCACGGGGACCGCCTCGGAGGTCACGCCGATTCGCAGCGTGGACAAGATCTCCGTCGGGAGCGGCCGGGCCGGGCCGGTGACCCTGGACATCCAGAAGCGGTTCCTGGCGACCGTGAAGGGTGAGGCGGACGACACGCGGGGCTGGCTCACGTACGTGTCGTAGGCGCGAGGGCATGACGTCCGCCTCGGCTCCGTCCGCCGACGCCCTCCGCTCCGGGAGGCGCCTCGAGTTGCTGACGCTCGGCTGGAACCTGGTGGAGGGAGTTGCGTCGGTAGGCGCAGGGGTGCTGGCCGGCAGCACGGCGTTGGTGGGCTTCGGCGCCGACTCCTTCATCGAGAGCCTGTCGGGCGCCGTGCTCCTCTGGCGGCTTCAGGACGGCGAGGACCACGCCCGCCGGGAAGCGCGCGCCCTCAAGCTGGTGGCGGCGTCCTTCTTCGTCCTCGCGGCGTACGTGGCCTACGAGGCGGGGCGCTCGCTCCTGCTCCGGGAGCCGCCCGAGGCATCGTGGATCGGCATCTTCATCGCGTGCCTCTCCCTGGTGGTGATGCCGTGGCTCGCCCGCAAGAAGCGGCAGGTGGCGGGGACGCTGGACAGCCGGGCGCTGCACGCCGACTCGCGCCAGACCGACCTGTGCGCCTACCTGTCGGCCATCCTCCTGGGGGGGCTCCTCCTGAACGCCGTGCTGGGGTGGTGGTGGGCCGACCCCGTGGCCGCACTGGTGATGGTCCCCATCATCTGGCACGAGGGGACGGAGGCGTGGGAGGGCGAGGCCTGCGACTGCGACTGAAGGGGGCGGCCCTCATTCCCCGGCCGGCTTCTCCCTGAACACCACCGAGAGCACGGTCACCGTCCCGCAGGCCATGAGGCTGGCCACCATCCCGCTGAGCAGGTACCAGTCGCGCTGGAAGTAGCCGTGCAGGATGCCGGTGACCTGGAGGACGGAGAATCCGGCGAAGGTGAAGGTCGAGACGCCCCGGGAGCTCCGGGCACGCACGATCTTCACCGCCTGGATGACGAACAGCCCCGCGTTGGCCATGAGGCCCAGGCTGAAGATCCAGCCCACGATCTCCTTCATCCCCTCGCTCCTTGTCTTTCGTTGGCCGGGGGCCTCCCCGGGGTCGCGGGCCCACTCGCGTCGGCGGGCACCGGCCCGCTCAGCGTCTCGCTCCACTGCGCGCCTGCTCCCGGGCCAGGCGCCGCACCATGATGGCCTCGTACACCCGGGGCGCCAGCCGCGACATCCACCACGACAGCTTGCCCACGGTACCCAACACCAGGAGCCGGCGGCGGGCGGCGGCGGCGCGGACCACGGCATCGGCCACCCGGTCGGGCTCCAGGGGGCGGCCCACCTGGGTACGGGCCTCGGTTGCCGGCCCGCCGTCGCCCCCCAGAGCTCCCGCGCCGATCCCCGTGCGGACGAAGGAGGGACACACCAGCGTCACGCTCACCCCGTCGCCGGCCAGCTCGCCTCTCAGGGATGTGAAGAACCCGTGGAGCGCGTGCTTGCTGGCAGCGTACCCGCTGCGTCCCGACAGGGGAGCGAAGCCCGCCACGCTGGAGAGCACGACGATGCGCCCCGCCCGGGCCCGCAGCGCCGGCAGGGCCGCACGAACGACGTGGACGGCGCCGAAGAAATTCACGTCCATGATGGTCCGGAAGACCGACATGTCCGTGTCGGCCACGAAGCTCACGTGGGTCCGCCCCGCGTTGGCCACCACCACGTCGATGCCGCCGAACCGTGCGACCACGTCGTCCACCGCGGACGTGCACGCGGCCTCGTGGGTGACGTCGCACACGCGGGTCATCGGCGTGTCGTGCCCCCCGTCGCCCAGGGACCGGGCCAGGCCGTCGAGCCCCTCCCGGTCCACGTCCAGGAGCGCCAGCCGCGCACCCTCGCGCGCCCACCGGCGGGCCAGCGCCGACCCGATGCCTCCGGCGGCGCCGGTGATGATGACGAGGGGCCCGTCCCGGGAGGTGGCCGCCGGGCTCACCGGCTCGCCCAGTACAGGTCGAAGACCTCCGCGCTGGTCTTCCTGGGTGTGTATCCGAACCCCTCCTTGAGACGGCGGTTCGCCAGCACGGGGCGATAGCGGAGGAAGTCCACCTGCTCGGGGCCGTAGCGCGTGAGCCCCAGGGTACGGAGGGCCCCCAGGGCGAGGGTGAGGAGCCTG
>JASFRY010000157.1:0-8545 GCA_050114675.1 Gemmatimonadota bacterium
CGGGCTGGGCATCTCGCGCCTGGCCCTCGACGCCGCCCTCCTGGACGCTGCGCGGAGCGCCGGCGCGCGGGTGGAGGAGGGGACGCGGGTCGTGGCCGTCGGGGCCGCACGGGGTGGGCGCCCCTCGGTGGAGATCCGGGGCGCGCCGACCCTCCGCCCCGCCATGGTGGTCGGGGCCGACGGCCTCCGCTCCGTGGTGGTGCGCAGCCTCGGGCTCCTCGCTCGCAGGCCCCGCCTGGTGAAGCTCTCCCTCACCACCCACGTGCGCATGGGGAGCGGGCCGGGTCCGTCGCCGGCGCTCCCCGTGGGGCGGGGTCTCCTGCACGTGGCCGACGGCGTCACCCTGGGCGTGGCGCCGGTGGGCGGCGGCTGGTGGAACGTCACGGTGGTCGCCGACCCCCGGGTCCACGGCTCGTCCGCCTCCGCCGACCCCGCGGGCTTCGTCCTGTCCGTGCTCCGCCGCCGTCTTCCCGGCATCGAGGTGGAGGACGCGGCTGCGGCCGGGAGTGGGAGCCGAGCCAGGGATGGCAGGGGATCCCCCGACGGGACCGGGGACGGCGCCGCCCCCCTCGCGTCAGGCCCTTTCGACTGGCCGGTGCGCAGGAGCTGGGCGCCGGGCGTGGTGCTGGTAGGCGACGCCGCGGGCTACTTCGATCCCTTCACCGGGCAGGGGATCTACCGCGCCCTCCGCACCGCCGAGCTGGCCGCCGATGCCGTGCTCCGGGCCCTGGACGAGGGAGACGCCCGACGACCCCTGGCCGCCTATCACCGCCGCTGGCGCCGGGAGTCCCGGTGGAGCCGGCTCGTGCAGCGGGGCGTGGAGTGGGTCATGGCCTCGCCGCAGGCGCGGGGGAGGGTGCTCCGCCGTCTCTCCGCCGCGGGCGGGCTGGACACCGTCATCGGTGTCACCGGCGACGTGGCGTCCCCTGCGACCCTCCTGGATCCCCGGCTCTGGCTGGGGCGCGCGGCGGCCTGACGCGGCGCGAGGCCCGCGGCCCGGGACCCCGCGGCCCTCCGCCGGAGCGGCGTCAGAACAGCCGGATCTGGAAGCGGGCCAGCCGACCGGGCCGGGGCAGGCCGCACTGATCGTACAGCGCCGTGTCCCCCACGTTGTCCACCGAAGCGCGGGTCTCCAGGCGTCGGAAGAAGCCTGTGCCCGGCAGGGACCACACCTTCCCCACATCGAGGTTGAACCAGCTCCCGCCGTCCAGCTTCACGTCGGCTCCCGTGTTGGGGTCCTGGCAGAACTGGGCGCCGGTGTACTGCACCTCGGCGCCGGTGGCCACGCCGGCTCCCAGGGGAAGGCGCAGGTACAGGTTGCCGCTGCGCTCCGGAAGGTTCTCGGGCTCGCTGGAGGCCGACGTGGCCGGATCCACCAGGTTCACGGACTGGAGCGTCAGGTCGCCGCTCACGGAGAGCGGTCCCAGGGTCTGGGTCAGGAGAAGCTCCACGCCGGTGCTCTCCAGACGGTCCGAGTTGACGCGCTTGCGACGGCGGTCCGGGAGCGTGATGCGCCGGATGGCCCCGCTCAGGTTGTGCCGGAAGCCCACCACCTGCAGCTCGCCCTGTCCCAGCCGCGTGGTGACGCCCGCCTCCATGGCGACCAGGTGCTCCGGGCGGAGGTCGGGGTTGGGCTCGAAGCGATTCAGCGCCTCGGAATACATCTCCCGGAGCGCGGGGAAGCGGCCCCGCCGGCTCACCCCGGCGTGGAGCAGCGTCTCGCCGCCGCCCACCAGCGCTGTCACGCCCACGCGGGCGCCCCAGTCGTTCAGGGCGCCCACGGACGGCAGGCCGCCGGTCTCGGGCGTCTGGCCCCGATCGTAGACCGCCCCGGCGCTCAGGCGCACGGACTGCACCCCGCCCCCGTCCCCTTCGAGAAGGCGCCAGATGGTCTCGCCGCCCAGGCTCAGGAGCCGCTGGCCGTAGGAGCGGAGCTCGCCGTCCACCGTGGCGTCGTGATGGATGGCCGACCAGGTGGCGGCGCCGCGCAGGTCGGCGCGAGACCCGAGGGTGTGGTCCCCCAGCACGCGCACCGTCACCGTGCGGTCGTCGCCCAGCTCGGTCCCCGTCACCTGATCGTAGGCCCGCGTCGCGTAGGACCGGATCTCGCTGTGCCCCACGTCCACGCCCACGCTGGTCTCCAGGTCACCCCGGCCCAGCGGCGTGGTCCGGTCCCCCGTTCCCGCCGATGCCACCACGATGGAACGGGAGATGTCGGGATAGCGCCAGAGCCTGGGATCCTCGGCGCCCAGCTCCCCGGCGATGCCCCGCTCCGCCTGGAAGCTCGACGCCGCCAGGGTGAGCCACCCGCCGGCGTCGCGGGCGTACCGCATGGCGAAGAAGCCGTCCACGTTGCGGGCGTCGGTGTTCAGCCGGAGGGCGTCCTCCGTGGGGACCGGCTCGACCACGCCCTCGGGGAGGGGCGCGCCGGGCGTGTCCCTCAGTCCGGCGCCGGCCCGGATCAGCCAGCGCCCCCCGCCGCTCTCGAACGGCACCGCGCCCGACACCGACGTTCCGTACCCCCCCACACCGTCGTAGCCGGCGGCGAGCCGGTAGGACGAGGCATCGGGAAAGACGGTGCCCCGGGCAACGCTCATCTCCACCACCCCGCCCAGGACGTTGGGACCGTGGAGGATGGACGACAGCCCCCGCACCAGGTTGATCTCGTGGGGCGCCGTGGCGGGCAGCACCGAGACGTCGGTGCGGGCGTCCCACCCGAGGGTCAGGGGGACGCCGTCCACCAGCACGGCCACCTGGCGCGACTCGGAGCCGCGGACCGAGATCTCGGCCTCGCCCCGGGAGTTGGTGCGCACGTGGACGCTGGGGAGCTCCCGCAGCACCTCTTCCACCGTGGGAGCCGGGGGGAGATCCAGGGAGTCCACGGTGACCTCCACAGCGCTGGCTCCGCCCACCGTGGTCACCGGGCGCCGGGCCTGGACGCGGATCTCCCCGATGCGGAACACCATGGTGTCGGTCCGCGTCGTGTCCCGCTGCTGGCCCTCCAGCGGATCCACGTCGGCCAGCCCCACCCCCATCGCAACCGCCAAACCCAGCTTCCAGAACGTCCGCATGCCGCTTGCCTCGCTCTCCGCTGCTCCCTACCGTCCGTGATGCCGCGCCGGCGCGGCCCCGCCTCCCCAACCCTCCGACCCGTGCTCACCATCGACGAGCAGACCTGCCGCGCCAACCCGGATCTCGCGTTCCAGGTGGCTGCCGACGTGGAGGGATGGCCCGGAATTCTACCGCATTACAGGTGGGTCCGCTTCCTCCGGAGGGACAGCTTCGCCACCGGCCTTGTTGAGATGGCGGCGTGGCGTCGCTTCGGACCGGTGGGCTACCCCACGTGGTGGGTGTCGGAGATGGAGCACGACGCGAAGGAGCGCACCGTGCGCTATCGGCATGTGAAGGGCGTCACCCGGGGCATGGACGTGATCTGGGAGGTACGGCCCGGCCGGGACGGCGGCAGCGACCTGCGCATCGTCCACGAGTGGGACGGTCCCGCCTGGCCCCTCATCGGGGGCCTCGCCGCCGACCGGGTCATCGGCCCGGGCTTCGTCAGCTACATCGCCGCGCGCACCCTGGCGGGCATCGCCGCCGAGGCCGAGCGGAGGCACCATCGTGACGGCTGAGCGAAGGGGCGACGGACGGCCGCGCCGGGTGGTCGTGACGGGTATCGGCCCCATCACGGCGTCGGGCACCGGCGTAGAGGAGCTCTGGGCCAACGTCCACCGGGGCGTCTCGCCCATGACCGAGGTCACCCGTTTCGACGCCTCGCCCTTCCGGACCCGCATCGCCGCCGAGGTGCCGGACTTCGATCCCCGGCGCTACATCGAGGACAGGCAGGCCCGCCGGATGGACCGTTTCGCCCAGTTCTCCCTGGCCGCGACGCGCCTGGCCCTGGACGACGCCCGCTTCGACCTCGCCGGCGCGGACCCGGCCCGCGTGGCGGTGCACATGGGCTCGGCGCTGGGCGGCCTCGCCCACGCCCAGGAGCAGATGATGAACTTCGTGGAGCGGGGCGTGCGCTCCGTGGACCCCCGGGTCGCCACCACGGTCTTCTGCGGCGCGGCGAGCTGCCAGGTCGCCATCGAGTTCGGCTTCACCGGACCCAACTCCACCAACGCCATGAGCTGCGCGTCGGGCACCATCGCCGTGGGCGAGGCGTTCCGCCTGATTCGCGAGGGCACCGTGGACGCCGCCGTGGCCGGGGGCATCGAGGCGCCGCTGGCGCCCCTGTCCTACGGGGCCTTCGCCATCATCCGGGCCATGAGCCAGCGCAACGACGATCCCGGGCGGGCCTGCCGCCCCTTCGACCGGGATCGAGACGGCTTCGTCATGGGCGAGGGAGCCTGCGTGCTGGTCCTGGAGGAGGAGTCCAGGGCCCGGGCACGGGGCGCGCATGTTTATGCTGAGATCCTGGGCTATGGCCTCACCAACGACGCCCACCACATGACGGCGCCGCGTCCCGACGGCTCCCAGGCCGCCGCCGCCATGCAGGCGGCCCTGGACGGCGCGGGTGTCGCGCCGGGGGAGGTGGACCACGTCAACGCCCACGGCTCCTCCACACCCCTCAACGACTCCACCGAGAGCCTGGCCATCCGCCGGGTCATGGGGGAGCACGCCGACCACGTAACCGTGTCCGGCACCAAGCCGTTCTACGGGCACGCCCTGGGGGCCTCGGGTGCCATCGAGGTGGGCCTTGCGTGTCTCAGCATCCAGGAGGGATGGGCACCCCCGACCCTCAACCTGGAAGCCCCGGGGGAGGGGTGCGATCTGGACTACGTGGACGGATCGGGCCGCAGCCAGCGGATGCGCACCGTCCTCTCCAACTCCTTCGGGTTCGGGGGCATCAACGCGTCGGTGTTGCTCCGGGCGCCCGACGCCGGGACCGCGCCGGCCTGAGATGCCTCTCCTCCCAAACGAGCTTCTGTTCCTCCCGCCTCTGGCGCTGGCCGCCGGCGTGGACCTCTACCTCACCCTCTTCTTCCTCGGCGTGGCGCCCTTCCTGGGGTGGTGGCCCTCCCTCCCCGGTGCCCTGGGCGACCTGCGCTCGGCCGGCGTCCTGGTGATGGTGGGGAGCTTCTACACCGTGGAGCTCCTCACCGAGCTCTGGCCCTCGGCGGCGCTGATCTGGAACGCCTTCCACGCCATCATCCGCCCCCTGGCCGGCGCGCTGCTGGCGCTCCTCCTCCTCGACGGCCAGCCCACCCGGACGGTCGTGGCGGGAGCGGTGATGGCCGGCGGTCTGGCGTGGCTGTCCCACGCCGTGCGCTCCGGAGGAGGCGTTCTCCTCTGGCTGTCGCCGGCACGGCGTCCCCACCGGCTCCTGGTCGCGCTTCTGGAGGACGTATCGGTCCTGGGACTCGTGGTGCTCCTCCTCGACGCCCCCCGGTGGGCGCTCCTCGTGTCCCTGGGGATCATGGTGATCTCGCTCCCCTTCGCGGCACCCCAGGTGCGGGCCTTCGCTTTCGCGATCCGCCTGGTATGGGCCCGGGCCTGGCGACCCCTGGGGCAGCCGCGCTGGGACGACCCGGAGCGCTTCCCGCGGTGGGTCCGCGAGGCTCTGGAGGGCGACGTCATGGCGCCGGGCGGCGGCCTGCGGGGCGCGCCGGCGGGAGGGCACCGGATCCCCGGCGCGCCGCGCTTCACGACCGGGTGGATCGTCGTCCGGGGCGACACCCCCATCTTCGTCTTCAGGCGCCGAAGGGGCACCCAACGGGTCGATCTGGGTAGGCTGGGAGCTACGGGCGTATCCGAGGCAGCCTTCTTCCGAAGGGTGGAGCTGTCGGGAGACGCGCCCGGGAGTCTCTACTTCGGTCTGGACGGCCCGGGAACATCCAGTCTGCGCGCCGAGTTTCAGGCAGGTGCGGGACGACAAGACCTTTGACCGCCGAAACAGCCTTTTATAACTTGCCTTTTACTCTGCATCCATCCGAAACCGAGTCTTCGATTTTTTCAGGGGCCTTCCCGCCAAGACCCCGATTTTTCGTGTCGACGTCGTCGACCGTAGTGCCTCCCAGTCACAAGTCGAGGAACAGTCAAACGGATGTTTTCTCCCTCTCGAGGCCTGGACTCCTTCGATCAGTACCTGCAGGACGTTGAGAAATACCCCCTGATTCAGGACCCCCGCGAGGAGCGGGAGCTCGCGCGCAGGGCGAGACAGGGGGACAAGGAGGCGGCGGAGCGTCTGGTGACGGCCAATCTCCGGTTTGTCATCTCCTACGTGAAGAAGTACCAGGGACGCGGTCTCGGGCTCGCCGAGTTGGTGTGCATCGGGAACGAGGGCCTGCTCAAGGCCGTGAAGAAGTTCGATCCCGACAAGGGCGTGAAGTTCATCTCCTACGCGGTCTGGTGGATCCGGCAGACGGTCCTCCAGGCGCTGGCGGAGCAGACACGCTCGGTGCGGATCCCGCTGAACCAGAACTCCAACCTGGCCAAGCTGGCGCGCACGGACACCCAGCTCACCCAGTCGCTGGGCAGGTCGCCCACCGACCAGGAGATCGCCGAGGAGATGGGCGAGCCTCTCGAGACGATCCGGGCGCTGCGTCGGGTGGCCGCCTCGGAGCTGAGCCTCGACGCGCCCATCGACCGAAGCGACCGGGACAGCGCCAGCTTCGGCGAGCGGTTCGCCGGTGCCGAGGCCACCGACATCGAGGAGGATGTGGAGGCCATGGCGCGCCGGGAGTTCCTCGAGCAGATGTTCGAGACCTATCTCACCGAGCGCGAGCGCAAGATCCTCTACCTCTACTACGGGCTCGACGACGGGGAGGAGCGGACCCTGGAGGAGATCGGCTCCCTCCTGGGCGTGACCCGGGAACGGATCCGCCAGATCCGGAACCGGGCGTTCGAGAAGCTCCGCGAGAGCCCCCACGGCGAGTCCCTGTCAGGGTTCTGGACCGCCAACTGACCCGGACGCCGCGCGCAGGCCAAGGGGCCCCGTCCTCCCGGGACGGGGCCCCCTTTTTCTGGAACCGCCCCACCGGCGGGAGCGTACCACGGTTGTCCCTGGACGCCTTCCGGGAGCTCCGTTGACCCACCGAGCCCGCGCCCCACACATCCTCCTGCTCTGTGTCGCCGCCCTGGTGGGCGTCGCGGCGCCCGTGCGGGCGCAGGAGGCGGGAGGGTGGAACGCGCCCCGCGTGCTGGAGCTGGTGCGGCGGGCGAGGGAGAAGCGGCGCTCCACCGCCGTGGACACCGCCTTCCGATCCTACGAGGCCGATGCCCGGGGCTACGTCTACTTCTTCTTCGATCGGCCGGGCACCGACGAGCGCACCCTGGTGAAGGCGGACCAGATCGCCCTCAAGGTCTACTGGAAGGCTCCCGACTGGACCCGCCAGCGCATCGTGGGGCTCCGGGACAAGAAGGTCCTCCCCACCAACATCCACTATCACCTGGACCACCTCACCGTGGTCCAGGACGACTTCGGTGACCGCATCCGCATGGGAGACGGCGACGAGGTCTCGGAGGTCGTCCACCCCCTGGCTCCGGGAGCCGAGGAGGTGTACGACTACCTCCTGGCCGACTCCCTGAGCCTGCGCTACGGCGGGGGCACGGAGGAGGTGCGGGTCTACGAGGTGCGGGTCCGGCCCCGGGACCCCGACGCGCCGGGGTTCGTGGGGTCCGTCTATCTGGACCGGGCCACGGCCTCCATCGTGCGCATGACGTTCACGTTCACGCCGGCCTCCTACGTGGACGACTACCTGGACTACATCCGCATCTCCCTGGACAACTCGCTGTGGATGGGTCGGTTCTGGCTTCCCTACCGCCAGGAGGTGGAGCTGCGCCGGGAGATCCCCGAGCTGGACTTCCTGGCGGGGAGTATCATCCGGGGCCGCTTCGAGATCGGGCCCTACCAGATCAACCCCCAGTTGTCTCCCGTCCTCTTCGCCGGCCCCAGGGTCACCGCCTTGCCGCGGGCACAGCGGGAGGCATTCCCCTTCGAGCAGGGCCTGTTCGACGGCCTGGAGCAGGAGGGCCTGGCGCCCACGCCGTCGCTGGAGGAGATCCGCGCCGAAGCCAGGCAGGTCCTGGCCGGGCGGGCTCTCTCCGGGCTGGCCCCCCTGCGCCTCCACCTGGGGTCGTTCTCCGACGCCGTGCGCTTCGACAGGGCCGAGGGGCTCCATGTGGGCGGGGGGATCAACGTTCGGCCGTCCTCGGCCGTCCAGGTGCGCGTGGAAGGAGGCTACGCCTTCGGCCGGGAGCGCCCGTCGTGGCGGCTGTCGGCCGTGGGGGAGCCCGCCTCGGTGGTCCCCGAGCTCGACCTCTACCAGGGGGAGCTGCGGGACATGGGCGTCCTTCCCGCCGCCAGCCGGGTCGTGGGTTCGCTGGGGACCCTCGTGGCAGGTGACGACTACGCCGACCCCTACTTCGTGCGTGGGGCTTCGCTGACCCTGCGGGGAAGCCTCCCCGACGAAACCCCCTCGGTGCGGCTGCGCGGTGAGCGGCATCGCTCCGCTTCCCTGGTGGTGGACGGGGCGGATCGCCCGGTCCGACCCGTCCAGGAGGGCATCCTGGGGGCCGTGGACGTCCGGTGGCCCTTCCCCCT
>JASFRY010000158.1:0-8522 GCA_050114675.1 Gemmatimonadota bacterium
AGACGGCCGTCATCGTGGAGGTGAACTGCGAGACGGACTTCGTGGCCAACACCGACGACTTCAAGGCTCTGGCACGGGACCTGGCCCTGCACATCGCCTCTTCGGCCCCCATTGCAGTGTCGCCCGACGACCTCCCGGCGGACGTGGTGGAGCGGGAGCGGCAGGTCTACCTGGAGCAGGTGAAGGAGGAGGGCAAGCCGGAAGCCATCGCCCAGAAGATCGTGGAGGGCAAGCTCCAGAAGTTCTTCAAGGAGAACACGCTTCTGGCCCAGCCCTTCGTGAAGGACCCGGACAAGACCATCGGGGAGCTCGTCACCGAGACGGCGGCCAAGACCGGCGAGAAGATCGAGGTGGCCCGCTTCGCGCGCATGAAGGTGGGAGAGCGCTGATCCCACGGCGCGCCTCGGCCGGGAGCGACACGACGAGCCTCACGACGGAGTAGGTACATGAGCGACGGAGGCGGCGAGCCGAAGTACAAGCGGGTGCTGCTCAAGCTCTCCGGCGAGGCCCTCGCCGGAGAGCAGGGGTTCGGCATTCAGCCGTCCGTGGTGGACCGCCTGACCGACGAGATCCGTACCGTCACGGAGATGGGGGTGGACCTGGGTGTGGTCATCGGCGGTGGCAACATCGTGCGGGGCGCACTGGCATCGCAGCAGGGGATGGACCGGGTCCAGGCCGACTACATGGGCATGCTGGCCACGGTCATCAACGCCCTGGCCGTCCAGGACCTCCTGGAGACCAAGGGCGTGGACACCCGGGTGATGACCGCCATCCGCATGGAGGAGATCGCCGAGCCCTACATCCGTCGCCGCGCCATGCGGCACATGGAGAAGGGGAGGGTGGTGATCTTCGCCGGCGGGACGGGAAACCCGTACTTCTCCACCGATACCGCGGCGGTGTTGCGGGCCATCGAGATGGAGGCCGACGTGGTCATCAAGGCCACGAAGGTCCAGGGCGTCTACTCCGCCGATCCCCACAAGGACCCCGAAGCGACGTTCATCCCCGAGATCACCTTCCACGAGGTGGTGACCCGGGAGCTGGGGGTCATGGACGCCCCGGCCGTCTCGCTGTGCAAGGAGAACGGCCTGCCCATCATCGTGCTCAACCTGGAGGATCGGGGGGCCGTCGCGGCGGCCATCCGTGGTGAGCAGGTCGGAACGCTTGTATCGTAGAACGTTCCAAGACTTCCGCAGAATCCGGAGAGATCCATGGCCACGGTGGAAGAAGCCAAGAAGCGCATGGAGGATGCGCTGGATGCCATGCGGCGTGAGTTCGGGTCGGTCCGCACCGGGAAGGCGACCCCTGCACTTCTGGATACGGTGCGTGTGGACGCCTATGGCGCGAAGATGCCGCTGAACCAGGTGGCGACCATACACACGCCCGAACCGAGCCTCTTGGTGGTGCAGCCCTTCGACAAGTCGCTGATGCAGGCGGTGGAGAAGGCCATCCAGGTGGCCGACCTGGGGCTGAACCCGGCCAACGACGGCAACGTCATCCGGGTGCCCGTCCCGGCCCTCACCGAGGAGCGGCGCAAGGAGTACGTGAAGCTCCTCCACAAGATGGCGGAGGAGGGGAGGGTCAGCGTGCGCCACGCCCGGCGTACGGTCAGGGACGAGCTCCACACGAAGGTCAAGGACCACGAGATCAGCGAGGACGAGGGCCATCGCCGGGAGGAGGCCCTGGAGAAGCTCACCCAGGAGTACACCGAGAAGATCGACGAGCTGCTCAAGCACAAGGAAGAAGAGGTCCTGGCGCTGTAGCGGCGTCCTCTTCCTCCCCCCTTCGAATGGCCTCCGACGAGCTCCTCGAGCGTATCCGGCTGAACGGCGATGTGCCGAGGCATGTGGCCGTCATCATGGACGGCAACGGCCGTTGGGCGCGCCAGCGGGGCCTGCCCCGACACCGCGGGCACCGCGAGGGCATGAAGTCGGTGCGCGAGACCATCGAAGGCGCCGGTGACGCGGGGGTGGAGATCCTCACGCTCTTCGCCTTCTCCACGGAGAACTGGCAGCGCCCGGCCCAGGAAGTCTCGGCGCTCATGGGCCTCCTCCAGCTCTACGCACGCAAGGAGCGCGAGGAGCTCAGGCGGCGGGGCGTCGAGGTCCATGTCCTGGGCGAGCTCGACCGGGTGGACCCCGCCACGCGGAGGGCGGTGGACACCATCGTCGAGGGGACGCACGGGGGCGACCGGCTCCGCCTCAACCTCATGATCTCCTATGGAGGGCGGGAGGAGATCGTGCGTGCCACCCGGGAGATCGCCGCGCGTGTGGCCGCGGGCACGCTCGCCCCGGACGACATCGACGAATCTGAATTCCAGTCGGCGCTGTTCACCCGGGGCCTCCCGGATCCGGATCTCCTCATCCGCACGTCGGGGGAGTACCGGATCAGCAACTTCCTCCTCTGGCAGCTCGCCTACACGGAGCTCCACATCTCCCCCGTCCTGTGGCCCGACTTCGACCGGGAGAGCCTCTTCGAGGCCATCCTGGACTATCAGCGAAGGGAGCGGCGGTTCGGGCGCGTCTCGGCCCCGTGACCGACCTGGGTCCCCGCGTGGCGGTCGCTGTCGTCGGCGTGCCGGCGGTCCTTGGCCTCCTGTACGCGGGGGGCTGGATCCTGGGCCTCCCCTTGGCCGTGTTCGCGGCGCTGGGGGCTGGAGAGGTCTACCGCTTTGGCGAGACCCGGGGGCTCCACCCTTCGACCTGGCTGGGCATGCCCGCCACCGCTGCGTTGGTCGGAGTGGCGGTGGCGCGCACCGACTACCCCGAAGTGGCACCATGGCTTCTGGCCATCCTGGCGGCGCTTCTCGTGTCGGCCCTCACCGCGGCCCTCTGGACCCACGGCCCGAAGCGGGCACCCCTCCCGTCGGTGGCGGTGACGCTGTTCGGGACGGCCTACGCCGGGCTGCCCCTCACCTGCGTCCTGCTCCTTCACGCCCTCCCTTCCAGGATGGGGTGGGGAGCCGTGGAGCCCACACGCTGGGTGGGTGCCATGGTGGTGGCCCTGCCCCTGGCCGCGACCTGGATCGGCGACGCGGCCGCGTACTTCGCGGGCTCGGCATGGGGGCGCGCAAAGCTGTTTCCCTCCATCAGCCCGAAGAAGAGCTGGGTGGGGGCGTGGGCCGGGATCCTCGGCGCGGCGGCGGGGGCGGTTGCGTGGTACACGGTGGTGGGATCCTGGCTTCCCGGGCTGCCCCTGGACGGAGTGACGACATGGGCCCTGGTGGGCGCAGGCCTCGGGGTGGCGGCCATCCTGGGTGACCTCGCGGAGTCCCTTCTCAAGCGCGAGGCCGGGATGAAGGACTCGGGAAAGCTGCTCCCCGGCCACGGGGGCGTGCTCGACAGGCTCGACGCTCTGGCCTACACCATTCCCGTGGCGTACATCGTGCTCCGACTGGCGGAGATGCTGGCATGATCCGCGTCGCGGTGCTGGGGGCCACCGGGTCCATCGGGCGAAGCACCCTGGAGGTGATCCGACGCCATCCCGGACGCTTCCAGGTCGTGGCCCTCACGTCGAACCGGCGCGTGGAGGCGCTGGCCGATCTGGTGGTGCGCTTCCGGCCGCGGCTGGCCGTGGTGGGAGACGAGAGAACCGCCCTGCCGTCCACGCCCGGCAATACCGAGTGGCGCCGCGGCCGAGATGCCGTCCTGGATGCCGCGTCCCTCCCCGACGTGGACGTGGTGGTGAACGCCCTCGTGGGCGCGGCCGGGCTGGAGCCCACGCTCCGGGCGCTGGAGGCGGGCCACCGCCTGGCGCTGGCCAACAAGGAGTCCCTGGTGGCCGGAGGTCCCCTGGTGCTCCAGGCCGCGGGGCGCGGCGGCGCCGAGATCGTGCCCATCGACTCGGAGCACAGCGCCATCCTGCAATGCCTCGAAGGGTACGACCGGAGCTCGGTGCGCCGCATCACGCTCACCGCCTCGGGAGGACCGTTCCGTGGGCGGAACCTGACCGAGCTCCAGCACGTACGGCCTTCCGAGGCGCTGAACCACCCGACGTGGGACATGGGGGCCAAGATCACCATCGACTCGGCGACGCTGGCCAACAAGGCGCTGGAGGTCATCGAGGCGCACTACTTGTACGGATTCGGATACGACCACATCCGCGCGGTGGTGCACCCACAGTCCATCGTGCACTCGTTCGTGGAGTTCATCGACGGGTCGGTGCTGGCCCAGATGGGCTTCCCCACCATGGAGCTGCCCATCCTGTACGCCCTCAGCTATCCCGAGCGGGTGGAAGATCCCACGCTCCAGACGTACGATCCGGTGATGGCGTCGCCCCTCTCCTTCGAGGACATCGATCACGCCGCGTTTCCGCTTTTCGCCCTGGGCGTGGAGGCGGGGCGGAGGGGTGGATGCGCCCCGGCGGTGTACAACGCGGGGAACGAGATCGCCGTTGAGGCGTTCTTGAAAGAAGAGATCCGCTTTCCCGAGATGGCGGACGTGGTGTCCTCGGCCCTGGAGGGCGTGGGAACCCATGACGTCCACGGGGTGGAAGACGTACTGGCCGCCGACGACGCGGCGCGAAACCTGGCTGCCCGGGTCGCGGGAGCCTCTGGAAGAACGACAGCATGACGATTCTTGCCACTGTCATCGTCCTGGGCGTGCTCATCTTCGTGCACGAGCTCGGCCATTTCGCGGCGGCCAAGGCCGTGGGCGTGGAGGTCCAGCGCTTCAGCATCGGCCTGGGGCCCAAGGTGTTCGCCCTCCGTTGGGGCGAGACCGAGTACGCGTTGAGCGCCATCCCCCTGGGCGGGTACGTCAAGATGGGGGGCATGGACGACGAGGTGATGGAGCGTCTGGAAGGAGGCGCCACGGGGGAGGTGCGCCAGCCCGGTCCCCGTGACTTCGACGCCAAGCCCATCTGGGCCAGGACGCTGGTCATCTCCGCCGGCGTCATCATGAACATGGTCTTTGCCTTCGCGGTGTACGCCTTCGTGTTCGCCCACTGGGGACTGCCCGAGCTCGACACCACCCGCGTCGGGCGCGTGCAGGCGGAGCTGCTCCCTCCGGGCACCGAGAGCCTGGCCCAGGTGGAGCCCGGCTCCGAGATCCAGAGCATCGCCGGGAAGCCGGTGAGCACGTGGGGCGACGTGCAGGACGGCTTCTTCAACACCCCTCCGGGTCCGGTGCGCGTGGAGCTCACCCACCCGGAGCAGACCGTGGAGATCCAGATTCCCGCAGACGAGAGCCAGCGCCGGGAGCTGGTGCGCTCCGTCCAGGAGTGGGTCGACGCCGGCATCGGCGGCGTGAACCCCGGGTCGCCCGCCGAGAAGGCGGGCCTCGAGACCGGGGACCGCATCGTCGCCGTGGACGGCATCGCGGTGAGCAACTGGTGGGACTTCGTGGCTCAGATCGAGTCCCGGCCCGGTCAGAAGGCCGATATCACGGTGATGCGTGACGGACACAAGCTCATCCGCCCGGTGACGCTGGAGGCGCAGGATCAGGAGCGTCCCGACGGCTCCACGGTGAAGGTGGGCAAGATCGGGATCTATCCGCCGTTGGACGAGCACTATTCGTTCCGGCCGATGGGGCTCAAGGACGCCGTCACCGCCGGGTACCACGAGACGGTGGCCGTCACCGGCATGATCCTCGGCTTCCTCCGGGACCTGGTCACCGGCGGCATATCTCCCCGGTCCATGGGGAGCATCGTCACCATCGGAGAAGCCTCGGGTTCGGCGGCCCGCGCCGGAGCCAACGCATTCCTGCGCTTCATGGCCCTCTTCAGCGTGAACCTGGCCATCCTGAACCTCCTCCCCATTCCCGTGCTGGACGGCGGGCACCTTCTCTTCCTGGGGATCGAAGCCGTGCGCGGCCGGGCCCTTTCGGTGGAGCAGCGGCTGCGGTGGAGCAACGTGGGCTTCCTCATCGTGGTGGGGATCATGCTCTGGGCGCTCTCCAACGACTTCCTGAGGCTGTTCGGGCTGTAGCGGGTGGAGGGGCGGCTGCCGAGGCCCTCGAGTCGGAGCCGTCGGGGCGTGGCGGATGCGGTTGTGCTGCGCACGCGGGCGCCGTACTCATGACTGCATGCGATCCGCATTCGTCTCCGTTGCCCTTCTGACGGCGGCATGCTCCGCCTCCAGCGACGTTCCCATCGCGACCGTCGCCGACAGCGCCGGTATCCGGATCGTCACCAACCCTCCAGGGCTGCTGGCGGCGGTCCCCACGTGGGAGGTGGGGTCCGCGCCGGCGATGGAGCTCACCTCCCCCGACGACGGCGCCTTCACCCTCTTCCGCGTCGGCGACGTGGTTCCGCTTCCCGACGGGCGCATCGCGGTGTTGAACACTGGGCAGCGCCAGGTGCTGGTCTTCGGGACGAGTGGGGCGCTGTCGGTCATCCTCGGGAGGGAGGGCGACGGGCCCGGGGAGTTCAGGAGACCGTCGGCCGTGGTTGCCATGGCAGGCGACTCCGTGGGCGTCTACGACGGAGGCCAGCGCCGCCTTTCCGTCTTCGATCCCGGGGGCGTGCTGCGTCGGGATGTCTCCTTCCGGGGCCTGCGCTCCGCCAACGGGTACCAGGAGCTTCACGGGCTCCAGGACCGATCCCTGCTTCTGGGAGACCACGAGGGATTCGGGGAGCACCGGGGCGTGTTCCGGGAGGCCGTGGACGTATGGCGGGTGTCGAAGGCCGGTCGCATGGAGGACCTTCTCGGGACGTTTCCGGGGTGGGAGCACTTCGCGGGCCAGTACGGCCATGCGGTGGCCGGTCAGGTGACCTTCGGCGCCGGCTTCTGCCTGGCTTCCGTCGAGACCGGCTTCGTCGTGGGCACCACCGACAAGCCGGAGCTCCAGCTCCACGACGCCTCTGGGGCTCTCACGGGCCTGGTCCGCTGGCCGGATCACGATCGCGTCGTTACGGAGGAGCGCTTCGACAGCTTCGCCTCGGCGGCGCTTGCCGCGATTCCCGAGGAGGCGCGAGCCCAGGCACGAAAGACACTGGACGCTATTCCCAGGGCGGAGCGAGAGCCGGCATACCAGACCATTCTGGCCGACGACGCGGGGCGCCTGTGGGTCGGAGCGTACGCGGGTGCGTCGGCTGCATTTCCCGGCACGCGACCCCCGGAGCGCGGCTGGATGATCTTCGATGCCGACGGCGCGCTCGCGGCCCGCGCCACGACGCCGGGGGGCTTTCGCGCCACGGCAGTCCGGGGCGGACGCCTCTATGGCATCTTCATCGACGAGCTGGGCGTCGAATCGGTGCGGGTCTATCCGGTGAGGGGGATGTAGGAACGGCGGGAGGGCGGTGTCGCTCACCCTCCCGCCGCATCCCGCATGGCGTGCTACCCGATCACATCCCGCCGCCGGCCATGAGCTGGCCCCTGAGGGCGCCCGCCTTGAAGTCGGCGTTGTGGACGTTCACGTAGAATCCCGCCGGGTTGGCCGCGAGCTCCGACAGGACGTCCGCGTCCACGTCCGTGCACGCCTTGGCGCTGCCGTCGGCTGGCGCCTCCAGCGAAACCACCGGGCCGCCGTTCTTTCCCTCGGCGCCGCGGTGGATGTGGGCGGCCGACGCGGTGGCGATGCCCGACACGCTCAGCTCGTAGCAGAGCTGACCCTGGGCCTTGTCGATGGTGGCTGTGAAGGTGCCGGTGCCGTCCGTGTCTCCACCGGCCACCTCCGCGGCTCCGGAGAGCGTTGCGTGGAGCTGGGTCTGGGCCGGCGTGCCCATGTCCTGGGCACGGGCGGGAGCCGCCGCGGCCGCCGTGAGGACGGCGGCGGCGAGGAAGGGGGTGACGCGCGGGAGGGTCTTCATCGTGTCGCTCCTGTGAGGTTTGGAATCGATGTGCTGGAAGAGATGCAACCGCCATGCCGGGCGCAAACGTCTGCGCCGGGGTTTCGGGACGGCCCGCCAGCCGGACATCCGGGCCCCGGCCGCCGGAGAGGCACGGGTTTTCAGGCATTTCCCGACAGAGTCGGGATGGCGGTCTCCCGAGATTCCGGTGTTGCAGAAGCCTGATCTCGAGCGAGGAACGTTCCATGCTGCGTCCCGATCCCGTCGCAGAGCCCCACAAGATCAAGACCGTACGGCTCCTCTCCTTCCCGACGCTGGAGGAACGGAAGAAGCACCTGGTGGATGCCCGGTTCAACGTCTTCAACCTCACCCCCACGCAGATCACCTTCGACATGGTGTCCGTGGGGACCAGCGCCGTGAGCCAGGAGCAGCTCGCGGGGCAGGTGGTGGGCGACGAGGCATACGCGGGGAGCCGGAACTTCGAGAAGCTCCAGCTCGCCGTGCGGGACGTTCTGGGACACGGCTACGTATGCCCCACCCACAACATCCTGGGCTCCGTCAAGCTGGTCATGTCCACCCTCGTGCCGCCGGGATCGGTGATCCCCAGCAACGGCCGGGACCGCATGGACGTCCTCGCACCCCGCGAGGTCGAGGTCGTGGACGTCCGGGACCGGGAGGAGCCGGTGTTCACCGGCAATCTGGACCTCTCCCTCCTGGAGGAGTCTCTGGCGGGCGGCAAGGTGCCCGTGGTGGACGTGCAGGCCTTCGCCGACGGCCAGCATCCCATCAGCCTCGAG
>JASFRY010000159.1:0-8511 GCA_050114675.1 Gemmatimonadota bacterium
ACCGAGGCCCTCCAGAAGGTCCAGGAACGCTCCAAGATGGTGCAGGAGATCGTGGACCAGCTCTTCTCCTACGGTGAGCTCGGCTTCCAGGAGTTCGAGACCCAGAAGTACCTGACCAACCTCCTCGAGGAGAACGGCTTCACCGTGGAGCTGGGGGTGGCGGGCATCCCCAGCGCGTGGACGGCCCGGTGGGTCAGCGGCTCGGGCAAGCCGGTCATCGCCCTGGGCTCCGACGTGGACGACATCCCCCAGGCCAACCAGAAGCCGGGCGTGGCGTATCACGATCCCATCGTCACCGGAGCCCCGGGGCACGGGGAGGGCCACAACTCGGGCCAGGCCGTGAACATCGTGGCGGCGCTGGCCGTGAAGGAGATCATGGAGCGGGAGCACATCGACGGCACGCTCCTGATCTGGCCGGGCATCGCCGAGGAGCAGGTGGGCACCAAGGCGTTCTACGTCCGCGACGGCGTCTTCGACGGCGTGGACGTGAACCTCTTCACCCACGTGGGCTCCAACTTCGGCATGTCGTGGGGGACGGGGGGCGGCAACGCCCTCTGGTCGGTGCAGTTCAAGTTCAAGGGCGAGTCGGCCCACGCCGCCGGCGCTCCCTGGCGCGGCCGCTCGGCCCTGGACGCGGCCATGCTCATGGCCACCGGGTGGGAGTACCATCGGGAGCACCTCCAGCCCGCTGCGCGGTCCCACTACGTCATCGTGGACGGGGGCGACCAGCCCAACGTGGTGCCGCCCAGCGCCACCATCTGGTTCTACTTCCGTGAGCGGGACTACGAGAAGACCAAGGCCATGTACGACGCGGCGGTGAAGATGGCCCAGGGCGCTACCCTCATGACCGGTACCGAGATCGATACCATCCAGACGGTGGGTACGGCGTGGGGTCGCCACTTCAGCAAGCCTGTCGCCGAGGTGGAATACGCCAACATCAAGCGCGTGGGCCTGCCCGAGTGGGACGAGAAGGACATCACGCTGGCCAAGGCGCTTCAGCGGGAGCTTGGGCAGGAAGAGGAGGGGCTGGCCACCGAGATCCCCGAGCTCCAGGGTCCGGTCGACCTTTCGAAGTCGCTGGGCGGCGGCTCAGACGACATCGGCGACGTGTCGTGGAACATGCCCACCGTGACGCTGCGCTTCCCATCCAACATGCCGGGTCTTCCCGGGCACAACTGGGCCAACGGCATCGCCATGGCCACGCCCATCGCCCACAAGGGCGCCGTGGCCGGCGCCAAGGTGCAGGCGCTCACGCTCCTGGACATCCTCCTGACGCCCAAGATCGTGGCGGATGCGTGGGACTACTTCAACAACGTCCAGACCAAGGACGAGAAGTACATTCCGTTCATCACGGCGGCGGACAAGCCGGCCATCTTCCTGAACAAGGAGATCATGGAAGAGTATCGGCCCCTCATGCGGCCCTACTACTACGATTCGTCCAAGTACGACACGTACCTGGAGCAGCTGGGGATCGAGTATCCCACGGTGCGGGCCCAGCCCATCTCGGACCAGGACGCCCAGGACGGGGCGGCCCAGGCTGCGGGGACGCAGGGGGGCGGGGACTGACGGCTCCGGCGGCCGCACGAGGGAGCGAGGCGGTGGGCGCCGGGGCGCCCACCGCCTCTTTCGTACCGCCACCGTAGCACGGGGGAGGGCGGGCTGTGGGGGTGGCATGCGGATACGGGCCGGGTTCTTGCCCCGCGGCCACTCGCTTCCCATCGTGTCGGCCTGACATCCCACGGGCTCTCTCCCGCCGGCCCGGCTTCCATTCCGGGAGGATCCCATGCGTTCCCTCGCCGCACGCGCGCTTTCCCTCTCCCTGGCCGTGGTCCTGGCAGCACCGGCTCTCGCCGCGGCCCAGCAAGCCGATCCCCGTCTCGAACGCCTGAAGGTCGAGGCGCTCCAGGGCGTCGAGGGCCGGTCCAAGATGGTCCAGGAGATCATCGACCAGCTCTACTCCTACGGGGAGCTGGGCATGCAGGAGTTCGAGACCCAGAAGTACCTGACCGACCTCTTGCGGGAGCAGGGCTTCACCGTCGAGATGGGCGTGGCCGGCATCCCCAGCGCGTGGACGGCTCGATGGGTGAACGGCGCGGGCAGCCCCGTCATCGCCCTGGGCTCGGATGTGGACGACATCCCCCAGGCCAGCCAGAAGCCCGGTGTGGGCTACCACGATCCCCTGGTGGAGGGCGCCCCGGGGCACGGGGAGGGCCACAACTCGGGCCAGGCGGTGAACATCGTGGCGGCGCTGGCCGTGAAGGAGATCATGGAGCGGGAGCGCATCGACGGCACGCTTCTCGTTTGGCCCGGCATCGCCGAGGAGCAGGTGGCATCCAAGGCTTTCTTCGTCAGGGACGGCGTCTTCGACGGCGTGGACGTGAACCTCTTCACCCACGTCAGCTCCAGCTTCGGCGTGTCATGGGGGCAGTCGGGCTCCAACGCGCTCTGGTCGGCGCAGTTCAGATTCAAGGGCGAGTCGGCCCACGCCGCCGGCTCGCCGTGGCGGGGCCGGTCGGCGCTGGATGCCGCCATGCTCATGGCCACCGCGTGGGAGTACCACCGGGAGCACCTGGAGCCGGCGTCTCGCTCCCACTACATCATCGTGGACGGCGGTGATCAGCCCAACGTGGTGCCCCAGAGCGCCACCATCTGGTTCTATTTCCGCGAGCGGGACTACGAGCGCACCAAGGCCATGTACGATGCGGCCGTGAAGATGGCCCAGGGTGCCGCGCTCATGACCGGCGCGGAGGTGGACACGATCCAGACCGTGGGCTCGGCATGGTCCGGCCATTTCAGCAAGCCCATCGCCGAGGCCACCTACGCCAACATCCAGCGGGTCGGTCTGCCCGACTGGGACGACAAGGACGTCGCCCTGGCCAACGCCCTCCAGCGGGAGCTGGGCCAGGAGGAACGGGGCCTGACCGACTCCATCCGGCCGATGCGGGGCCCGGTGAACCTGGAGCGATCCCTGGGCGGAGGCTCCGACGACATCGGTGACGTGTCGTGGAACATGCCCACGGTGGTCCTCCGCTATCCTGCCAACATGCCCGGCGGGCCGGGACACAACTGGGCCAACGGCATCGCCATGGCCACGCCCATCGCCCACAAGGGCGGTGTGGCCGGGGCCAAGGTCCAGGCGCTGACCCTGCTGGACATCCTGCTCGAGCCCGGTCTCGTGGCCGACGCGTGGGACTACTTCAACAACGTCCAGACCAAGGACCGGAAGTACGTCCCCTTCATCACCGCCACCGACCAACCGGCCACCTTCCTCAACGCCGACATCATGGAGAAGTACCGGCCCCTGATGCGGCCCTACTACTACGACGCCTCCAAGTACGACACGTACCTCGAGCAGCTGGGCATCGAGTACCCCACGGTGCGGTCCCAGCCCATCTCGGATCAGGACGGCCAGGACGGGGCGGCCCAGGCGGTGGGGAGCCGGGGGGGCGGGGACTGAGCTCTCGGGCGGCCTGACAGGACACGGCTTCGGGGCTCCGGGAGGCGACGTCGCCTCCCGGAGCCCTCCCCTCTCCGGGGCGTCGCCGAAGCCCCCCGTCCGGGCCCCCAGATCGCCGCGGTGCCGCGCCCGCAGCCCCTCCGTCGGCTGTCGGGCAACTCCCCACGGGCGTTAAGGCTTTCTCCCCCAGGATCTTCGGGTTCCGCCCTCTATCCTGTGGCCTGCCGCGGCCGGTACTTACACCATGCTGGGCCGGGTGCGTCCGGTCCCGGCCTGGGCGGGCCGCACACGAAGCGTGAAACGGTCTGCCACTGTCCCCTCGTGCCGGCCGGAAATGCCCTATGAGCACAGCCGTTCAGGGTCACGCGGGTCTCGATGCCGAGACTCTGACCATGATCCTCGACAGTGTCCGCGAGTTCACCGACGCCGAGCTTCCCCACGACCGTCTCCTGGAGCTCGACAAGACCCACGAATTCCCGGAAGAGACGGTGCGTGCCATGTGCTCCGAGCTGGGCGTGCAGCTCCTCTTCATCCCCGAGGCCTACGGGGGGATGGGTGGGGGGGCCTTCGACGTCTATCGCGTCTGTGAGCTCATGGCGGGCATCGATCTCGCCCTGGCCACGGGCGTGCTGGCCACCTTCCTCGGGAGCGACCCCATCGTCTTCGGCGGGAGCGAGGAGCAGAAGGCCCTGTGGCTCGGACGCATCGCCGAAGAGGGCCTTCTCATGGCCTACGGCGCCACCGAGCCGGAGGCCGGAAGCGACCTGGGCGCCCTGCGCACCACCGCAACCCCGGTGGAGGAGGACGGTGTCGTCACGGGCTACCGGATCAACGGCGCCAAGATGTGGATCAGCAACGGGGGGTATGCGGACCTGTACAGCGTCCTGGCCCTGGCGCCCGGCGGGCCCACCTGGTTCGTCATGGAGAAGGGCGCAGAGGGGTTCAGCCCCGGGGCGCCCGAGGACAAGCACGGAATCCGGGCGAGCAACACTGCGGCCCTCTCCTTCGACGACGTCTTCATCCCGGTGGAGCACGTGGTCGGCGGGGTGGAGGGGCAGGGGCTGGTGCAGGCCCAGCTGGTGTTCGGCTACACGCGCCTCATGGTGGCCGCCTTCGGCCTGGGCGCCGGGTGGGCGGCCCTGGACCGGGCCATCCGCTACTCCACCACGCGCATCCAGGGGGGAGGGCCCCTGTCGGGCAAGCAGGGCTACACCCACAAGCTCATCGTCCCCCACGCCTGCCGTCTCGAGGCGGGCCGGGCGTACATCGAGGAGACGGCGACGCGCATCGACGCCGGTGAGGGTGCGCTGAACACCGAGGGCGCCATCGCCAAGTACCTCTCGACCGAGGCCGGGAACGGCGCTGCCGACGCCGCCATCCAGGCTCACGGGGGCTACGGCTACGTGCGCGAGTACATGGTGGAGAAGATCCGGCGCGACGTGCGCATCACCACGATCTACGAGGGCACCTCGGAGATCATGGAGATGACCATCGCCCGGGACCGCTGGCAGGCCCACCTCAAGACCCGGGGGCGGTTCTTCCACGATGAAGCGGCCGCCCTCGAAGCCCTCCACGCCACCGCCCCCACCGTGGGTGCGGACACGGCCGCCCTGGCCGCCCATGCCCTGGCCGAGCTCCTGGAGCGGGCCCGGGTCCAGCGGCTCACCCGGCACCAGCACGTGTTGTTCCGCCTGGGCGAGCTCATTGCCTGGGTGGAAGGTGCCGGCGCCCTGGCCCGACGGGCCGCGGCGATCCTGGGTGGAGGCCTTCCCGACAAGGCGGACACCCGGTTCAACGGGGAGGAGCTGGCGGCGGTGAGTCGGGTCTTCGCCCGGGAGGCGGCGGCGAAGGTCGCCGCCGAGGGCATGCGCTGGGCGGTGGGCGCCGACGGCGTCCCTGCGGCGGAGCGACCGGGCTTCGAGGCGGCGTTGGGTTTGGCCGGTCTCCATGGGGCCCAGGAGGGGTTGATCGACGACATGGACCGTGTTGCCCGAGCACTCTACGAGAAGGTGGAGGACTGACCATGGAAGCCGGACGCGCCGTCGCCATCGTGGGGCTCGGTTCCATCCTCCCCGACGCGCCCGACGTGGACGCGTTCTGGGCCAACCTGGCGGGAGGACGGTACAGCATCAGCGACGTAACCGACCGCTGGGACGCCGACCTCTACTACGATCCGGACCCCTCGGCGCCGGACAAGACGTATTCCAGGATCGGCGGGTGGGTGCGCGACTTCGATTGGAATCCCCTCCAGTGGCGCATGCCCGTCCCGCCCAAGGTGGGGGACATGATGGACCTGGCCCAGAAATGGGCCGTGTCCGCCAGCCGCCAGGCGCTGCTCGACTACGGCTATCCGGAGCGTCCGCTGGACAACGAGCGTGTGGCCGTCATCATGGGCAACGCCCTGGGCGGCGACTTCCACCTTCTGTCCGCCTCGCGGATCCTCTTCCCCGAAGTGGGCGACGAGCTCCGCAAGGCGCCGAGCTTCGCGGCCCTTCCCCCCGAGGTGCGCACTGCGGTCATGGAGGAGCTGGTGTCCGGTGTGCGTGGCAGGCTGCCGGACATCACCGAGGACACCATGCCCGGGGAGCTGGGCAACATCGTAGCCGGCCGGGTGGCAGCGCTCTTCGACTTCAAAGGACCCAACTACATCGCCGACGCCGCCTGCGCGTCGGCCATGGCCGCCATGTCCGCCGCCGCGGAGGGGCTGGTGGCCGGTGACTACGACGCTGTGCTCACGGGTGGCATCGACGCCAACATGAGCGCCTCCACCTTCGTGAAGTTCTGCAAGATCGGTGCGCTGTCCGCCACGGGCTCACGGCCCTACGCGGACGGGGCCGACGGCTTCGTCATGGGCGAGGGGGCGGGCGTCTTCCTCCTGAAGCGCCTCGAGGACGCCGAGCGCGACGGCGACCGGATCTACGCCGTGCTCCTGGGCGTGGGCGGATCCAGCGACGGGAAGGGCAAGGGGATCACCGCGCCCAACCCGGCGGGGCAGGTGTTCGCGGTGCGCCGGGCATGGGAGCGGGCGGGCGTGGCCCTCGAGCCGGGTGATATGGTGGAGGGGCATGGAACGTCCACCAAGGTGGGTGACGTGGTGGAGGTGGAGACCCTGGCCGGCGTTTTCGGCGGGGAAGGACTCCCCGTGGGGTCCGTGGCCCTGGGCTCGGTCAAGTCCAACATCGGTCACCTGAAGGCCGGCGCCGGGGCAGCGGGCCTGCTCAAGGCCGCGCTGGCCCTTCACAAGAAGGAGCTGCCGCCGAGCCTCCAGTTCCGCGCGCCGAACCCCAACATCGACTTCACGTCCCTCCCCTTCCGGGTGAACACCGAGCATCGGGCGTGGGAGAAGCCGAGCACCAACGGCGGCGCCATCCGCCGCGCAGGGGTGAGCGCGTTCGGCTTCGGCGGCACCAACTTCCACATGGTGCTCGAGGAGCATGTGCCTGGCCGCCATCGGCGTCCCAGGGTCCAGGTGCCCGGCGCCGAGATGGAGAAGCCCGGGTCCAAGGCTCCGTTGCGTGGCGCACTTGTGGTGGGCGGTACCGACGACGCCGAGGTGGCTTCCCGCCTTCGCGAGATCGAGGCCAGGGCGCGCGCCGGAGAGGCGCCGGTTCCGGCCCCGCCCCAGGAGGGGGACCTGAAGGCTCCGGTTCGCGTCACCGTCGACTACGGCGACGCCGCCGAGCTGGCCGGGCTGGCGGGCAAGGCCGTCGAGGCGCTGGAAAGCGGCGAAGAGGGCCGCTGGCGGGTGCTCCGCAACAAGGGCGTCTTCCTGGGCCGGGGACCCGTCCCGGGCAAGGTGGCGTTCCTCTTCACGGGGCAGGGCTCCCAGTACGTGGGCATGCTGGAGGAGCTCAAGGATGCGGATCCCGTGGTCGCCGGGACGTTCGATGAGGCGGACCGCGTCATGGCACCCATCCTGGGTGCTCCGCTGACCGACAAGATCTTCGTGGACGACGGCGACGAGGAGGCCCGTGCCCGGGCCGAAGAGGGTCTGAAGGCCACCGCCATCACCCAGCCGGCGGTCCTCACCGTGGATACGGCGCTGGCGCGGCTTCTGCACGCCTACGGGGTGGAGCCCGACATGGTCATGGGCCACAGCCTGGGCGAGTACGGCGCCCTGGTGGCGGCCGGGGCCATGGACTTCGGCGACGCCCTGACCGCCGTTGCCGCCCGGGGCGACGCCATGACCCGGCTGGCCCTGGAGGACAACGGCGTCATGGCCGCGGTCTTCGGCCCGCTGGACGAGGTGGAGCGCATCGTGGCGGGCGTGGACGGCTACGTGGTCATCGCCAACGTGAACAGCACCAAGGAATGCGTGATCGGCGGTGCCACCGACGCCGTGCGTCGGGCCCAGGATGCGCTCAAGGAGGCCGGCTATCGTGTCACCGAGCTCCCGGTGAGCCACGCGTTCCACACCCGTATCGTCGCGCCGGCAGCCGGTCCGCTCGGACAGGTCCTGGAGGGACAGAGCCTTCGTGCGCCGAGCATCCCGGTGGTGGCGAACGTGGACGCGTCCCTCTATCCCACCGGTCCCGGCGCGGCGTCGAAGATGGTGGACATCCTCACCCGGCAGATCGGGTCGCCCGTCCAGTTCGTGAAGGGGCTCGAGACGCTGTACGACGCCGGCGTGCGCGTGTTCGTCGAGGTGGGCCCGAAGCGGGCCCTGTACGGGATGGCCGACGACGTGGTGGGCGGCCGCGAGGGCGTGACCGTCCTGTTCACGAACCATCCCCGGACGGGCGACATCGTATCCGCCAATCGAGCGCTGTGTGGCCTGTATGCGTTGGGTCTGGGGAGCGCCCGGCCCGAGCAGGAGATGGAAGCGCCCGACGCCCGGCAGGAGGTTGGCGCGCGGCCGGGGTCGGCTGCCGGCGAGGCCCGGGGCGTGGTCCCACAGCCGTCGGTGGCGAGCACGCGGCGCCCGGCGCCCGGAGCGGAGGCGTTCCCGGTGGCGCCCTCCTCGGGGACGACAGGCGGAGCCGGTGGAGTCGCGCCCAGCGCCTCGTCCCCCGGGGACGCGGACCGCTACATGACCCTGGGACGCATGTTCACCG
>JASFRY010000160.1:0-8383 GCA_050114675.1 Gemmatimonadota bacterium
TCGGAGGCGTCGGCGAGGCCCTCGCGCTCGATCCGCTCGGCCACAGCCTCCAGGCCCTGGGCGAGCTCCGCTGCCTCGCGTTGGCCGATCACCCCGGCGTTGGCCAGGGCCCGGGCCCACGCCAGGCTGGCCCGGATGTCCTCGCGCCAGAGCCTTCCGTCCACCGGCAGACAGAGGTTGAGGGGCACCATCTCGGGTGCCATGCCTTCGCGGAACCTGCCTCCCCATAGGGCCTTGGGCGGGCGGTCGTCCTGGTGGGCGCGGGCCATGCGCATCCTTCCTGTGCTGCGGGTTGGCGGATCCTGAGGAGGGAGAGCGACTCCCGGAGGGACAATCTACACGGGCCCGCCCGTGGGCCCAGAAACACGGACGGGCCGGGGAGCGATGCCTGGTTGCTTCCCGCCGAAGCAGCCAGGGGGCGTTGTCGGCCCCTGCGCACCGTTCCCCGACCCTTATCCGATGACCGCTGCCCCGATGCTCGATCACGACAGCGGAGCATAATTATGCACCCATCGTGCATTCTGTCAAGGCTGATGGATCAGGAGAGGGCCCGATCCAGGATGTCCATGCCCTCGTCGAGCTCCTCGGCCGAGATGGTGAGGGGGGGCACGATTCGAACCACGCTCGGCCCGGCGGACACCACCAGGAGCCCCAGATCCCGGGCCCTGGCCACCACCGGAGCCGCCGCCCCATCCAACGCCATGCCGCGCATGAGGCCGAGCCCCCGGACATCCGTCACCGAGGCATGTCGGTCCCGGAGCTCCGTGAGCCTGGTGGCCAGGTGGAGGCCCAGCGTCTCCACGCGCTCCAGGAAGGCGGGCTCGGTGAGGGTCCGGGTCACCGCCAACGCAACCGACGCCACCAGAGGCCCGCCTCCGAAGGTCGTGGCGTGATCTCCCGGTCGGAGGGTCGCGGCCACCCGGTCGGAGACCACCACCGCGCCCATGGGAAGGCCACCGGCGAGGGGCTTGGCCAGCGTCATCAGGTCGGGCACCACACCGTGGTGCTGCCAGGCGAAGGCGCGTCCGGTGCGTCCGAGCCCGCACTGGATCTCGTCGAAGATCAGGAGCACGTCGTGGGCGTCGCACAGCCGGCGGAGCTCGGCCAGGAACGGGCCCGGGGTCGGCCGCACCCCACCCTCCCCCTGCACCACCTCCACGATGACGGCAGCCACCGCTCCGGTGCCCAGGAGGTTCGCCACGGTCGCGCCGTCCCCGATGTCGGCGAAGTGGACGCCGGGCATGAGGGGGCGGAAGGGCTCCTGGTACGCCGGTCGGTCCGTGGCCGCCAGGGAGCCGAACAGCCGTCCGTGGAAGGCACCGTGGAACGCCAGGATTTCGAAGCGGTCGGGCCCGTGGACGGTGTGGGCCCAGCGCCGCGCGAACTTGAAGGCGGCCTCGTTGGCCTCGGCGCCCGAGTTGCAGAAGAACACACCTCCCGGGAAGCTCTGTGCGACCAGGAGATCGGCCAGCTCGCGGGCCGGTCGGGTGCGATACAGGTTGGAGGTGTGGATCAGCCCGTGGGAGAGCGCGTCGTGGATGGCGTCCACCACCGGCGGCGCTCCGTGCCCGAGGGCGTTCACGGCGATACCCGCGGTGAAGTCCAGGTATGCGTTCCCCTCCTCGTCCCAGACACGGCAGCCGGCTCCTCGCGCCAGCACCAGGTCGGGCTGGGCGTAGAGACCGAGGAGGGAGTCGGCGGCGGGAGGATTGTCGGGCATGGTCAGCAACGGAGTCCTTCCGCGGGGTCGAGACCCAACATGAGGTTCATGTTGTGCACCGCCTGCCCGGCAGCGCCCTTGCCCAGGTTGTCCAGCGACGCCATCACCGTTACCACGCCGTCCACCCCGTCGTTGTCCGCCGCGCCCAGGACCAGGAGGTCGGTGCCCACCACCTGGGCCAGCGTGGGGGTGGTGTCGACGACCCGGATCGTCGGCGCCTGGGCATAGGCCTGGCGCCATGCACGGCGCACGGAAGCGGCATCCACTCCCGGCGGAACCGGGAGGTAGATGGTCTCCAGGATCCCCCGGGGAACCGGAAGGAGGTGGGGCTGGAAGACGAGGGCCACCCCGGGAAGCTCGGCTCGCATCTCCTGGAGGTGCCGGTGCTGGTTTCCGGTGGCATAGGGACGGAAGTCCCCG
Source organism: Gemmatimonadota bacterium (assembly GCA_050114675.1). GTDB lineage: Bacteria > Gemmatimonadota > Gemmatimonadetes > Longimicrobiales > Gaopeijiaceae > SZUA-318. The sequence continues at coordinate 2,141 of JASFRY010000160.1, forward strand.
GCGACCTCGGCGAAGAGGAGCTCCCGCTTCGGGCTGCGTCCCGCGCCGGTGACCCCCGAAGCAGCATTCACCACCACCGGCTCGTCCGCCCGGACCAGGCCCTCCGAAACGAGGGGATCCAGGGCGAGCCGAACCCCAGTGGGGTAACATCCCGGGTTCGCCACGAGGCGGGCGTCACGGATCCGGTCCGCGTAGAGGTCGGCCATGCCGTACACGGCTTCGTCGTCCCTCCCCGACCCGGGCCGGTGGTCCGCCGTGAGGTCCACCACCCTGGCCCCTGCCGCCAACGCCCGATCCGCCCACGTCACGGCCTTGCCATGCGGAAGACAGAGGAACACCACGGAGGCGGCGTCCAGCGCCACGTCGGCGCTGGCGGACAGGGAGAGATTCGGGATGCCCGAAGGCTCTCCGGCATGGCCCTCGGAGGTGGCGAAGCCGATCTCCACCGCCGGATGGCTTCCGAGGACCCGGAGGACCTCCATGCCCGTATACCCAGTGGCCCCCACGACGCCGACGGTCGCGGGGGCCCGCTTATGCGTTGTCATCGTATGAATATGTCACCGACCGTGGGGATGGGCCATATGCTCCAGGCGACGCTCGACGGTGGGGAGCGCCTCGGCGGTGCGCAGGATGATGAGGATGGTGTCGTCGCCGGCCAGCGTTCCCAGGACCTCGGGCCACTCCTCCCAGTCGATCCCGGCCGCAACCGTCTGGGCGCCGCCCTTCAAGGTCTTGACCACGAGCAGGTTCCCCGTGCCCTCGGCGTGCAGGAAGAGGGTGGGGAGCAGAGATTCGAGCGGTGGCGTGCTCTGCCACTCGTCGGGGAGCGAGTAGTGGGCGGCGCCCTCGGCGTCGGGCACCTTGACCAGGCGGAGCTCGCGGATGTCCCGGGACAGGGTGGCCTGGGTCACGTCGGTACCCTGGGTCTGGAGGATCTCCCGCAAAGCCTCCTGGCTCGGGACCCGATGCCGCTTGATGATGTCGAGGATCTCTGCGTGCCGCGCCCGCTTGCTCACCCCACCGCCTCCTCCGCGAGATTCGTCACCTTCTCGGGCTCGAAGCCGATGCTCCTCCCCGTTTCCGCACCGTCGCGGAAGAGAATGAGCGTGGGAATGCTCCGGATGCCGTAGCGCTGGGCGATTCCCGGGGCGTGATCGGTGTCCACTTTGGCCACGAGGAGCTTGCCCGCGTGCGTACGCGCGAGGTCGTCCACCAGGGGAGCCACCATCTTGCAGGGGCCGCACCAGTCGGCGTAGAAATCCACCAACACCGGAACCGACGCGCCCAGCACCGTGCGGTCGAAGTCCTCCTCCGCGACCTTCACGGGCCGGTCCAGAAGCATGGGGCGGCCACACTTTCCGCACTTCGGGCGCTCTTGGGCCTTGGCCAGATCCACCTTGTTCAGAGTGAGGCAGAAGCCGCAACGCAGGGTGACAGGGCTGGTCGCCTCTATGGTGCTCACGTCGCATCCTCGTTGAAGGTGGTAGGCGAAGCGATGGCGAATCGTGTTGAAACTATGCAGACGATGGTGTCGAAGACCACCCCACCCCCATCCCGCGACACCAGACGCGCAACGGCCCGGCCGGCGAGGATGCCGGCCGGGCCGTGGGCCCTCTCGGGGAAGGTATCCCTCAGAAGAGATCGTACTTGAGCCGGACCATGGCGAAGCGGCCGATGTCGGGGACACCCACGAAGCTGCGGTAGGCGGTGTCGAAGACATTGGTGACGCTCAGCTGCACCGTGGCCCGGGTGTTGGGCACTTTGTAGCCCAGGTTCACGTCCATGAGGGTGGCCGAAGAGACGCACGGCTCCTCAAAGAGCCCGGCCGGCTGGTCCGGATGGAGACAGGTGGTGCCCACGTACCCTGCAGACTCGGCGGGGAACTCCGAGGTGAAGCGCACGCGCGCCTCGGCGTTGAAGCCCTGCAGCACGTTCCGGTACGCGAGACCCAGCGTGCCCTTGTCCTTCGGCGCATTCAGCGCGATGGGGTCCGACCCCTCGATCTGGAAGTAGTCCTTGTTCACGTGGGAGTACGTACCGGTCAGCGACCACTGGTCGTTCAGGAACCACTGGAAGCTGATGTCTGCACCCCAGAGATTGACGTCACCCACGTTCACGTAGGTCACGATCATGTCGGCGCCCTGGGCGTCCACCTGGTCGGACGACACCACGCCCACCGGCACGGAGGCGATGGCCGTGGCGAGCTGGGGCACGAGGGTCTGAGCGTCACTGGCGGCCATCTGCTGGGCGGTGGTCGGGTCGACGCCCGCGCCGATGTACTGCTGGGTCAGCGCCTGCACGATGGGCGCGGTGATGTACGCCCCCACGTCCTGCCCGTTCAGCGTCACCAGTGGGGTGCGAAGGACCAGCGGCGACACGAAGTCGTTCTTCTTCATGTAGTAGACGTCGGCGCTGAGCTTCAGCTTGTTCTGGATCACGCCCTGCCACCCCACCTCGTAGCTCTCGGTGTGGCTCTCGTGGATGCCCGGCACATCGGGCACCGTGGCACTCCCCACCGGAGTCACCTCGTTGGTGTTGGGGTTGAAGAGGCTCTCCCCGATGTCGCCTGCGCCGGGCGTCAGCGAGGACAGGAGCTGGACCAGGGAGGCGGGCAGCGGCGTGCCCTGGGCCGCGGCTGCCTGGGCCGCCACGGCGACGGCGGCCTGCCAGAACGAGGTGGCCGCGGCCACGGGGATGAGCTGGTCCGCCCCGGCCGGGTTGAAGGGCGACCGCATCCCCTTCAGGCTGCCGTCCGGGTTCTGGAAGCTGTATCCGTCGGGGCCGGTACCGTAGGCGCGTATCCTGTACCCCAGATCACCCAGCGGCGAGGGCGCGGCGCCGCCCGAGATGTCGAGGAAGAAGTTCAGGGTGGACGGCGTGGAGAAGGCCCGGTTGTACGTGAAGCGCAGGCTCTGCTCCTCGGTGGGCTTGAAGACCAGCGCCGCGCGGGGAGACCAGACGTTCTTGGAGAGCATGGAGTGGGAGTCGGTGCGACCCGCCAGCACCAGGTCCAGCTTGGGCGACAGCGCCGTCTTGGACTGGAGGTAGACCCCCCACTCGTCGATGTTGTCCGAGTTCTCGTAGGCGCCGTTGATCGTCCCACCCGTCCGAGGCTCGGTGTGGAAGTAGTCCACGCCGTAGGTGAAGTCCTGTCTGCCGTCGCCCAGAGAGAAGCCGTGCTGCACCTGGGTCACGAAGAGGCGGGACTTGTCCACCAGGGGCACGCCGTCCCGCAGCAGGAAGGTCTCGCCGGCATCGCTGGTGTTCAGGTAGGCCTGGGCGAAGAGACGACCCACGTTGAAGCGCGCCTGGTAGTACGAGTACACCCAGTCCTTGGTCTGCCCGGCACCGAGGCCCGTGAGCTCGATGCCCGTGTCGTCGGTGCGCCCGTACGTCAGGATGAACCGCCCGTCGTCCCCGAAGGCCCAGTCGGAGCGTGCCTCCAGGCTATAGCGTTTCAGGTCGAAGTCCCTGAGCCCGACCCGTGCGCAGGACGCGGAAGCCGTCTGGGCGTCGAAACCACGAATGGCCAGAGCGCCGATGCAGGCTCCGGGATCCGTGAGGGCCACCTGACGCGCGGCAGCTTCGGTGGGGTCGGTGTAGTGCCAGTCGTTCCCCTGGAGGTACTGTCCGGAGACCTTGAATCCCCAGTTGTCGTTGAGGAGGAAGGCCGTCCGGAACGCGCCGCTGAACACGGACCGCTCCCCCGCGCCCAGCGTCACCGTCGTGCCCTGGCTGTTCAGGGGGGACTTGGTGAGGATGTGGAGCACGCCGTTGGCCGTGTTGGGGCCGTAGAGGGCGGAGCCAGGCCCCAGAACCACCTCCATGCGCTCCACGTCCTCGTTGTTGGCCGGGATGAAGTGCATGAGGTTCACGCGGAGGGATGGCACGCCGGCGAGCCGGTGGTCCTCGAGCATGTGCAGCGAGCCCGAGAAGATGTTGTTGAAGCCCCGGATCACCACGTTGGTGGATTGGATCCCCTCGCTGATGATGTCCACCCCCGGCGCCTCACGGAGGTAGTCCGCCAGGGTGGTCACCGGCCGTTCTTCGATCTGCGTCGTTCCCACGATGTAGGTCGTGGCTGGAGCGTCCACCTGGCGCTCGGCCAGACCGCGGGACGAGCTCACCACGATGCCGTCCAGCGCCAGCGCCATGGACGTTAGCTGGACGTTGAAGGTGGTGGTCTCTCCCGCGAGCACGTGCACCCCGTCGCGTCGTGCGGGACGGTGGCCCACCTCCTCGACTACGATGGAGTACGTCCCCGGAGCGAGCTGGAAGCGGAACATGCCCGACTGGTCCGTCAGACCACCCGTGGAAGCGCCGCCGCCCAGGATCTGCACCTGTGCCGTCGGAACAGGTCGGCCCGACTCGACGTCTGTGACTCTGCCTGTGAGGGTTCCTTGCTGAGCAGCGGCAGCTCCGGGCAGGAGCAGAAGCGCCGATAGGAGGGTGCCCAGAAACCCTACTCGTGAGACGCGCATGGAGTTTGCCTCGCGCTAGGGAAAAAGCAATGACAGAACGACCTACAGTATCGGGAGCGAAACTAGTGCGATGGGCCGATGCGTGGCAATCGCCGCGTGTCCTCTCCACGGCTGGCGTGGGAGAGGCGGAGCGGTTGTACGTGCTCACCTTGCAGGTACCCTGCCCCCCTGGCGTTCTCCGCTTCGAGGGGACATGATGCCGCAGTTCACGCCCTCGCCAACGCATCGCCGTGACACTTCCCGACTTCAGCCGCAATCGATTCGAGGACGCCCGGGCCCGCATCGCCGGGTCCGTGCATCGCACGCCCCTCCTTCGGTCACGATCCCTGTCCGAGCGGGTGGGCGTGCCTCTCTATCTCAAGTGCGAGAACCTCCAGAAGACGGGCGCGTTCAAGGTGCGTGGGGCGCTCCACCGCCTGCTGCGACTGTCCGAGGAGGAGCGGCGGCGGGGCGTCATCACCATCTCCGCCGGGAATCATGCCCAGGCCGTGGCCTGGGCGGCGCAGACGGCCGGGACCAGCGCGGTGGTGGTCATGCCGGAGCACGCCTCACGGACCAAGGTGGAGGCCAGCCTGGGTTACGGCGCCGAGGTGATCCTCCACGGCGACGCCCGGGCCGCGTTCGCCCGGGCGTACGAGCTGGCCGAGGAGCGCGACCTCTGCTTCGTCCATCCCTTCGACGACGAGGAGGTGGTGGCGGGACACGGGAGCTGCGCCCTCGAGATCCTGGAGGATCTTCCCGACGTGGGCTCCATCGTGGTTCCGGTCGGGGGCGGCGGACTGGTTTCGGGCATCGCCGCGGCCACCGCCGCCGTACGCCCCTGGGTGGAGGTGTGGGGGGTGGAGCCCGAGGGGGCCGACGCCATGTACCGAAGCCTGCAGGCCGGCGAGGCTGTGCATCTCGATCAAGTCGACACCGTGGCCGACGGTCTGGCGGCGCCCATGGCGGGCGAGCTGAATCATGCGCTGGTGGCAGCGCATGCACGGGGCGTGGTGCTGGTACGCGACGGCGATATCGTGGACGCCATGAAGGTGCTCCTGGAGCGCACCAAGCTGCTCGTCGAGCCTGCGGGCGCGGCTGGCCTGGCCGCGCTCCTTCGGGGCCGCATCCCCCTGGACGATGCGGCCCCCGTGGCCGTGATCCTGAGCGGGGGAAACGTGGACCTGGACACCCTGGTGCGCCTCCTGGGCGAGGAGCGCTGACCATGTGCCGCCTGGTGGCGTATCTGGGGCGCCCCACGCCGGCGGCGCCCCTCGTATTCGGCGGAGACCACTCCCTCTACCACCAGAGCTGGGAGCCCAGGGAGCTCCTCTCGGGGTCGCGCCGCGCAGACGGGTACGGGGTGGTGTGGTATCAGGGCGACCGGCCCCGCCGCATCGCCGAGGCCCGTCCCATCTGGCACGACGAGGAGCTGGAGGGGACGCTGGATGCCGTCAGGTCACCGTGCGTACTGGGTGCGCTCCGCGTCGGTGCGCCGGGAGCATCGGGGGATCGAGCGAGCGTCCTCCCCCTGGTCCACGGTCGGTGGACCTTCATCTTCGACGGTCGGGTGCCCGACTTCCGCCGACGCCACATGCGTGCCCTGCGGACGTCCCTTACCGACGCCCTCTACGGAGAGCTTCGGGGGAGCTCCGAAGCCGAAACCCTCTTCTTGCTCGTCGTGGCGGCGCTTCAGAACGGGGCCAGCCCGGTCCAGGCGCTGTGCGCCGCGGCCGGGGCCGTCTCCTCGCGGGTGGGCAGGAACGAGGCGCAGCTCACCATG
>JASFRY010000161.1:0-8325 GCA_050114675.1 Gemmatimonadota bacterium
AGGCGGGTTTCCGAACCCCGAACCCGAAGCCCTGATGAGCTCCTAAGGTCCCAGGGTTCGGAAACCCGCCGGCGAGATTCGCGACGCGCTACGCGTGTCGCGAATCAGTACATGCCGCCCATGCCGCCGCCCGGCATCGCCGGCGCCGGCTCGTCCTCGGGCACCTCCACCACCACCGCCTCGGTGGTCAGCAGCAGGCCCGCGATGGACGCGGCGTTCTGGAGCGCCGTGCGCACGACCTTGGTGGGGTCGATGACGCCGGCTTCCACCAGGTCCTCGTAGACGTCGGTGAGGGCGTTGTAGCCGAAGTTGGCCGACTTGTTGCCCCGCACCTTCTCCACCACGATGGAGCCCTCCACGCCGGCGTTGGTGCTGATCTGCCGGATGGGGTGCTCCAGGGAGCGGAAGAGGATCTGGACGCCGATCTGCTCGTCCTCGCGGTCGAGCTCGAGCTTCTCCAGCGCCTTCTGGGAGCGGAGCAGCGCCACGCCGCCTCCGGGCACGATGCCCTCCTCCACGGCGGCGCGGGTCGCGTGCAGCGCGTCCTCGACGAGCGCCTTCTTCTCCTTCATCTCGGTCTCGGTGGCGGCACCGACGTTGATGACGGCCACGCCGCCGGCCAGCTTCGCGAGCCGCTCCTGGAGCTTCTCCCGGTCGTAGTCCGAGGTGCTCTTGTCGATGGAGACGCGGATCTCCTCGATGCGGCCCTTGATGTTGTCCTCTTCACCCGCGCCGTCGATGATCGTGGTGTTGTCCTTGTCGATCACCACGCGCTTCGCGGTGCCGAGGTCGCCGAGCACGGCGTTCTCGAGCTTGAAGCCGACCTCCTCCGAGATCACCTGGCCGCCCGTGAGGACGGCGATGTCCTGGAGCATGGCCTTGCGGCGGTCACCGAAGCCCGGCGCCTTCACGGCGGCGACCTTCAGCGTGCCGCGCAGCTTGTTCACCACCAGCGTGGCCAGGGCCTCGCCCTCCACGTCCTCGGCGATGATCAGGAGCGGCTTGCCCATCTGCGCCACCTTCTCGAGGATGGGCAGCAGGTCCTTCATGGAGGAGATCTTCTTGTCGTGGATGAGGATCATGGGATCCTCCAGCGCCGCCTCCATGCGCTCCGGGTCGGTCACGAAGTACGGCGACAGGTAGCCGCGGTCGAACTGCATGCCGTCCACGGTGTCCAGCGTGGTCTCGAGGCCGCGGGCCTCCTCCACGGTGATGACGCCGTCCTTGCCCACCTTCTCCATCGCGTCGGCGATGAGCTCGCCGATCTCGGCGTTGTTGTTGGCCGAGATGGTCCCGACCTGGGCGATCTCCTTCTTGCCCTTGGTGGGCGTGGAGAGCTTCTTCAGCTCCTCGACCACGACCTCGACGCCCTTGTCGATGCCGCGGCGGATGCCCATGGGGTTGGTGCCGGCCGTGACGTTCTTCAGGCCCTCGCCGAAGATGGCCTGCGCCAGCACGGTGGCGGTGGTGGTGCCGTCACCGGCGACGTCGGACGTCTTGGTGGCGACCTCCTTCACCATCTGGGCGCCCATGTTCTCCACCGGATCCTCGAGCTCCACCTCCTTGGCCACGGACACGCCGTCCTTGGTCACGGTGGGGGAACCGAACTTCCGGTCGAGCACCACGTTCCGGCCCTTGGGGCCGAGGGTCACCTTAACGGCCCTGGCCAGCTTGTCGACGCCGATCTTGAGGCGCGCCCGCGCCTCGACGTCGAATCCGAGCTCCTTGGCTGCCATGATTCGTATCTCCTTCGATTCGTCGGATGCGCTTGGTTAGCTGATGACGGCGAGGACGTCGGACTCGCGGAGGATGAGGTACTCCTCACCGTCCAGCGTGACGTCGGTGCCGCTGTACTTCCCGTACAGCACCTTGTCGCCGACCTTCACGTCCATCTCGATGCGGTTGCCCTCGTCGGAGAGCTTGCCGGGGCCCACGGCCACGATCTCGCCCTGGGAGGGCTTCTCCTTGGCCGTGTCGGGGATGTAGATGCTTCCCCGCTTCTGCTCGGCCTCCTCGAGCGCCCTGACCACGACACGATCCGCCAGCGGCTGGATCCTGGAAGCGGCTTTCTTTGCCATCAGGCCTTCCTCCTCTGAAAAAGGCTGGATGTAATAGGTGGGGTCCTGCGTTAGCACTCGCGTGATGAGAGTGCTAACAACAGGGTGTAATGTGGGCGGAACGCGTGGCGTGTCAATAGGGGGAAACGCTTATGCCGAAACGCTTTTCGGAAGGCGACGTCACGCGGATGCGTCGCGGCCTCAGTCGGCCTCGGTGAGCGCCTCCATGCGCGCCACGCCGTCGAGGCCCACGATGGCGTGGACCACCTGGTCGGCCAGCGACGGCTCGAACCAGTGGCCCAGCTCGGCCAGGGCGCGGAACGACGCCCTGCCCTCCTCGTAGGCGCGCTCGAGCACGGCCCGGGCCGACTCCTTGAAGAACCCCTCCACGGCGCCGGACTCCTCCGCCCCCTCCTCGCGGAGCCACTCCAGGGCCGCCTTCTCGGCCTCGGACCCGTGGTGGTGGATCTGGCTCACCAGGAGGTTGTGCGTCCGCCGGCCCAGGTCGAACTCGAAGTCGGTGAGGTCGTCCACGATCTGAAACGCGGTGCCCAGGCGCGCGACGGCCGGCTCGGCGGCCAGCACCTTGGCCCCCAGCGCGTCCTCCTCCAGCACCGAGGGTGCCACGAAGGCCAGGGCGAAGAGGGCGCCGCCCCGGACGCGGTGCACCCGCTCGATCATCTCCTCGGGGGTGGGGATCTCGTCCACGCCTCCCTCCTCGGACCCCTCCAGGGTGCCGATGGACGCCATGCGGTCCAGGAGGCCGCGGAGCACCGCATCGCGCTGTCCCCCGTCCACCACGTGGGCGTGCTGGCCCCGGTCCAGGGTGCGCCGCAGGAGGCGCTCGAAGGACATGAGCTGGAGGATCGACAGGAAGCGGGCCCCGGCCACCGGCGCCAGCGGAAGGAGGCTCTTGTCCTGGTCGTCGAAGATGTTGTCGGCGGCCGTGATGGTGCCCTTGATGCAGAAGTTCAGCTCGGCGTACAGGCGCAGCCGATCCTCCGACACGCCCAGCGACGCGAAGATGGAGTGGAAGAGGATGAGGAAGAAGTACTCCTGCACGAAATGCAGCCCCTCGGGCGCCAGGGCCTCGGCGGCGTCGGGCACGTGGGGAGGATCGCTCCGGAACTCGGGCCCCAGGACCTGCCGCAGATCCGCGTACAGCACCCGGACCGCGTCGGCCTGGGCCTGGATGTCGGGGGCCAGGCGCCGCCAAACGCCCTGCTCTTCCAGGAGCCGGACGGCGGCCTGGGAGCGGAAGACGGGAGAGAGCGTCATGGTCCTGGATGCTCCTTGGGTTCGAGCGTACGGTGTCGGGCGGGAAGGGCCCGACGGCCCGACAATCTACTCACGACCGGGGGGCCGACGACACCCGCCCGGGCGCGCGAACGGGCCCCCTCACGGCGCGGCGGCGATGAAGGTCCCCGCCATGGCGAGACCGTAGAGGGTGAGAAACGGCTCCACCCGGTCCACCGTCGACAGGTGGGGGCCCAGCACGCGGGCGAAGCCCCCCGTGGCGACCACCAGGGGCTCGGGGCGGCCCCACTCGGCCTCGATGCGCCGCACGATCCCGTCCACGGCGTCCACCGCCGAATAGAACACCCCGCTCTGGATGCACCGCTCCGTGCGCTTTCCGATGACGGCACGGGGCGGCTCCAGCTCCACCCGGGGGAGCTTGGCGGTGCGCTTGTCCAGCCACTCCAGGCCGGCCGACAGCCCGGGCGCGATCACTCCGCCCAGGAACACACCGTCGGCGGAGATGCAGTCGAAGGTCGTCGCCGTCCCCAGGTCCACGGCGATGGTGTCCCGGCCGAACATCTCCCGGGCCGCCAGGGTGTTGACGATGCGGTCGGCGCCCACCGACTTGGGCTCCTCCACCTCCAGGGTGATGGGAAGGGGCGAGCCCGGGCCCACCGTCACCACTTCGCCCTCCACGATCCCCTCCAGGCTCTTCTTCCACACGTAGGTCGCCGAGGGGACCACCGAGCCGATGACCCCCTGCTCCAGCGGCTCCGAACCCCACTCCGAGCCGGCCAGGAGCGCGCGCAGGAGCACCGTCATCTCGTCCACGGTGCGGGGCACCACGGAGCTGATCCTCCAGTGGTCCGCGAGCTCGGTGGAGGTTCGGGCCAGCCCCACCACCGTCTCGGTGTTTCCCACGTCAACCACGAGCTGCATGACGCTCCTCCCTTGAAGGCGGGGATCCGCCCCGCCGTCTCTCCGTCCGTCTCACGTCAACGCGCCCGGACGCTCCCGGCCACGACGCGGACCCGCTCCCCGCCGGCCCGCTCCAGCACCAGGGCTCCATCGGCTTCGATCCCCCGGGCGGTCCCCTCCCCCGCCTGCTGCGTCGTCACGGCCCGTCCCAGGAGCACGTCCCGGCGCAGCAGCTCCCCGTGGACCTCCCCGGTGAGGTGGCGGGGCGGCGCGGCGCACAGCGTGCGGAGCTCGGCCAGGAGCGCGGTGCTCAGCCGCCCCAGCGACACCCTCCGTCCCGAGGCCGCCTCCAGCGACGTGGCCCGCCCCCCCAGGGCCGCGGGAAAGTCCTCCTCCTTCTGGCTCACGTTGATGCCCACCCCCGCCACCACGAAGCCGTGCCCGTGCTCGCACAGGATGCCTCCGGCCTTGCGTCCCCGCACCTCCAGGTCGTTGGGCCATTTCAGCCCCACGGACGTTCCCGGACACACCGTCTCCGCCGCCCGGGCCGCCGCCAACCCCACCAGGAGCGGGAGGTGCGTGGGCACCGGCTCCACCGCGGGAAGGAGCGCCGAAAGCCAGAGACCTTCCCCGGAGGGAGAGTGCCAGACGTCGCCGCTCCTGCCCCGTCCCGCGCTCTGGGCCTCGGCCAGGACCACGGTGAAGGGCCGGGCCCCCTCCCCCGCCAGGGCCCGGGCACGGTCGTTGGTGGACCCCAGCTCGTCGTGGATCTCGACGAGGGGCGCCTGCCAGAGCCGCTCCCAGACCTGGACGGGCTCCCCGTCCCAGTGGGTCAGGACGCTCATGTGGGCCTCCCCGGGCTACGACCCGGCGATGCGCATGGAGACATCCGCCGACGGGGCGGAGTGGGTCAGGGCCCCCACGCTGATGAAGTCCACGCCGGTCTCGGCCACGGCCCGCACCGTGGTCAGCGTCACGTTGCCCGACGCCTCCAGCTCGGGACGCCGGCCCTTCACGGCCCGCGTCCTGGCCACCGCCCGGCGGAGCAGCTCCGGATCCATGTTGTCCAGGAGGATCCGGTCCGGCGCCACGCCCAGCACCGCCTCCAGCTCGTCCAGGTCCCGCACCTCCACCTCCACCGGGATGCCCCGGTCGTTGCGGCGCATGACGGCGCGGGCGGCCTCGGCCACCCCCCCGCCGGCGTCGGCGTGGTTGTCCTTCACCAGGACCATGTCGTAGAGCCCCAGCCGGTGGTTGGTTCCCCCGCCGGAGCGCACGGCCCGCTTCTCCAGGAGCCGCCACCCCGGTGTGGTCTTGCGCGTGTCCACGATGCGTGCCCCCGTCCCCGCAACCGCCTCCACGAAGCGGCGCGTGAGGGAGGCGATGCCCGAGAGCCGTCCCAGGAAGTTCAGCGCCGTGCGCTCTCCCACCAGGAGAGAGCGCGTGGTGCCGCGGAGGCGGATCAGGATGCGGCCCGCCTCCACCGCCGTCCCGTCGGGGGTGGCCACGTCGACGGTCACGTCCGGGTCCACCGCCCGGAAGACGTCCCGCACGCAGTCGCATCCGGCGACCACCAGGGCGTCCTTGGCCACGATGACCGCCTCGGACCGACGGTCCTCGGGAACGGTCCACAGGGTGGTCCAGTCCCCGTCGCCCACGTCCTCCTCCAGAGCCATCTGGATGAGGGCGCTCCGGGCGCGGGACAGCTCGGCATGGTCGGGTGTGATCATGGCACGGGGGCGGAAGTGGCCTCAGGGCCCGATCGCCAGCCAGCCGCCGGCGATGAGGACGACGAAGGCGGCGCTGAGCGCCAGCCTGTACCATCCGAAGACGGCCAGGCCATGCCGGTTGAGATAGTGGACGAGCCACCGCACCGCCAGCGCCGCGGACACCGTGGCCACGGCGATCCCCACGATCATGGGCACCACGCCCAGCTGGGCCATGGCCGAGGGCCCGCTCCCCAGCACGTCCTTGGCGATCTTGAAGACGCAGGCGCCCCCCAGCGTGGGCAGCGCCAGGAGGAAGCTGAACTCGGCGGATTCCCGCGGCCGCATCCCCACGATCATCCCGGCCACGATGGTGATCATGGAGCGGCTGGTGCCCGGCCACATGGCGAGGCACTGCATGGCCCCGATGAACAGCGCCATGCCCCAGGTGAGCTCGTGGATGTGGGTGCGGCGGCCGCCCTCCGTGTCGTCGGGTCCGAACCGGCGGCGCTGCCACCGGCCGATGAAGATCATCACCACCCCCCACGCCGCCAGCGCGGCGACGACGGCCGGCGGATTGAACAGCCACCGCTCGATGGTGTCGTCGAGGAAGGGCCCGAGCAGCGCCGCGGGGAGGAACGCCACCACCAACAGGCCCAGGAGCCGCAGCCCCTCCGCGTCCCGCCCCAGGAGCCCGGCGATCATGCTCCGCACCCGCGGCCAGTACAGGCCCAGGACGGCGAGGATGGCGCCGCCCTGGATGACGATGTTGAAGGCGTCCACGGCGGCCTTCCGCTCCGGCGGGGCGTCGAGGCCCAGGAGCGCGCTCACCAGGATCAGGTGCCCGGTGGAGCTCACGGGCAGATACTCGGTGATGCCTTCCACGACCCCCAGGACCACGGCCTGGAGGAGGGTCAGCTCCATCACCTCGGGGGCTCCGGCTGCCCTTTCCCGTCGAGGACGCGCCGGTACAGCGCCTCGTACCGGGGCACCACCGAGGCGGCGCTGAACCGCTCCACCGCGATGCGGCGGCCCCCCTGGGAGTACCGGGTCCAGAGCTGGGGATCGGAGAGGATCTCGATGGCCGACTCGGCCATGGCGTCCACGTCCCCCACGGGATGGAGCGTGCCCGACACGCCCCGCTCCACCACCTCGGGAATGCCCCCGGCGTCGCTGGCCACCACCGGCGCACCGCACGACATGGCCTCCAGCGCGGCCAGCCCGAAGGACTCGTTGCGCGAGGGGAGGAGCACGACGTCGGCGCAGGCCAGCAGCTCGTCCACCGAGGCGTGCTTGCCCAGGAAGAGGACCTTGGGCCGCAGGCCCAGCTCCTCGGTGCGCTCCAGGGCCCGGGGGCGCTCGGGTCCGTCCCCCACGAAGACGAGGCGGGCCGCCACCTTCTTCTGGATCCGGTGGAAGACGTCGACCACGTCCTCGACGCGCTTCACGGGGCGGAAGTTCGACACGTGCATGACGATCTTCTCGCCTTCGGGGGCCAGCGTGGCGCGGTGGCACGGCTCCCGCCCGGGACGCCACTGCTCGGGGTCGATGAAGTTGGGGATCACCTCGATCCGCTCCTCCGGCACCTCGAAGCTGTCCACCGTGCGCTGCTTCAGGTAGCTCGACACCGCCGTCAGCCCCTGGGAGCGCAGGATGGAGAAGCGCGTGATGGGCCGGAACGAAGGGTGGAGCCCCACCAGCGTGATGTCGGTGCCGTGCAGCGTGGTGACGATGGGCAGGTCCCGCGCCTCCGACGCGAGCATCTCCCGGGCCACCCACGCCGAGGTGGCGTGGGGGATGGCGTAGTGGACGTGCATCAAGTCCAGCCCCTCCCGGACGGCCGTGTCGTGCATGGCCACGGACAGCGCCAGGGAATAGGGCGGGTGCTCGAAGAGCGGGTAGTCTTCCATCTCGACCTCGTGGAAGAAGACGCGCTCCCGAAAGCCGCCCAGGCGGAAGGGCTGGGCGTACGACACGAAATGCACCTCGTGGCCCCGGCTGGCCAGCTGGAGCCCCAGCTCCGTGGCCACCGCGCCCGAGCCCCCGTAGGTGGGGTAGCACGTGATCCCGATCTTCAAGGTGTCTCCTCTATGCGTCCGGGGAGCCGGGGAGGGTCCCGCCGGCCTCCGTCCATGCGTCCAATACGCGAGCGATCTGCACGTCCAGGGGCGCCGTGGCGTCCACCGGGCGTGCGTCGCCCGGAAGCTGGTTCCGGAACCACGTGAGCTGGCGCCGCGCATACTGGCGCGTCCTGCGCCGGATGGCCTCCGTCGCCTCCTCCAGCGTCGTGGCGCCCGCCAGAACCCGGGCGATCTCCCTGTACCCCACTCCCGTCATTCCGGGTGCATCGGGCCCGTAGCCGGCCTCCAGGAGCCCCCGGACCTCGTCCACCAGCCCTTCCTCCA